>CAIQDO010000315.1 GCA_903870555.1 uncultured Caulobacteraceae bacterium | reverse complement strand
CGTAGGGCAGCTCGCGGCCGTCGGACAGGGCGACCACATGGTCGGCGCGGCGGATGGCCTCGACCTTCACCCCGAGAATCAGGTCGATGCCGGTCTCGGCGTAGAATTCCTGGGGCTTCAAGGCCAGGCTGTCGGCGTCTGCCAGGCCCTTCAGCCAGGCCTTGCTAAGCGGCGGTCGCTGATAGGGGGCTATCGGCTCTTCGCCGATCAGGGTCACCGGACCCTCGTAGCCATATTGGCGCAACAGCGCCGCCGCGGTCCCGCCGGCGTGGCCCGCGCCGACAATCACAACGCCGAAATTCGTTTCGCTCATGGTCTGTCGATGAAGACAATCGGCCGCCCAAGTCAACGCCCGGATGATTCCCTATCGGTCAGGGACCCGGCTCCCGGGGCGTGGCGACCTGAAAGCCCAGGGCCTTCAGGCGTTCGAGAACCCCATCCTGGGCCAGCAACGCCCGCAGATTGACCACCGCGACGCTGTGGCCAGGCCTGCCCAAGGCCCCGGCGATGGCGGCGGTGGTGTCGGCGATCGCCTTGGACGCCAGGTCGGCCCCCTCCGGCAGGGCGTTGAGGCACTTCTCATAACCCCGCTGGGCCGACAGGGCCGCCGCGACGTCGCCGCGCGCCCAGCCTTCGGCCGCCAGGCGTTCCCGTTCCGCGCCGGCCTCGATCTCGTCGAGGGCGTCGGTCAGGCAGGCGGCGCCCGCCTGGCTCAATCCTGTCTCGGCGGCTCGAAAAAGCGGCACCGCCTTGTAGGTCCCCGCCGGGACGACCTTGACCCCTTTGTCCCGTGCCAAGCCCTCGATCGCGGCGCCCGGTTGCATGGCGTCGAGTCGGCCCTGCTTGCGGAAGTCCGACACCATCAGCAGCCCGGCCACCAGTGGCGTCCAGCCGGAATAGGCGCGGGGATCGGTGGTCAGGCGGGCGCGGTCGGTCAGGAACCGCGCCTTGAGGTCGGCCGGCAGGCCCTCCTCCATCGGCCCCTTGGCGCGGAGGTGCTGGCGGATGCGCAGCAGGGCGAACACGTCCCCCAGTCCGGCGGTGACGATCGGCCGGGCGACCAGGATGCTGGCCCCGTCCAGACGCCGCTTCAGCAGCGTCTGATCCCATTTGAGACCCTTGGGCAGGGCGCCGGGAATGCCGAGCACAAACACCGTCGACGTCGGGCCAGACACCCGCCACCAGGCCGGGCCGCCCGCGTGGGAGGTTACGACGAACGCCTCGACGATGGTCGCTTCGGGATCGCCGCGGGGCGGGGCGGCCGCGTCTGCGCCCATCGCCAGGGCCAGAGTGGCCGCAGCCGTGAGGATCAGGAGCGGTCGGACCATCGGGGGCTCCGGCGTTTCGGGGAACAGGCCGCGTCGCGCGCGCGCGGCGGGGCTCCCGATCTAGGCGGTTGCGGCGCGACGGCGACGAAGGGCGCCGCCAGCCAGACCCATCCCTACCACGGCCAGGGCCCAGGCCCCAGGCTCCGGAACGCCCGGCAAGAGTCCGGGGGGCGACGGCGCATAAAAGGTCACCGGGAAGTCCGCTGGAGTGGGCGTCAGCGCCGTCAGGCCGGCGCTGACGGCGATACCGTATCCTTGCGGGACAACGAAGGTGGGGTCGGCCGTGGCGGTCGCACTGATGCTTGAGCCTTGGCCGTACACGGCGGCCGTGGCGTAGATGGTCTCCCGGACCGTGTAGAGCGCGCCATCGATGAGGGTGACGGTCGCGTCGACGTTTTGATTGTTCCAGATGTAGTAGTGCGGCGGCAGCTCGCTGAAATTGTCGAAGATGTTGAGATTTTCGGCGCCGGAGGCCACGCCGATAATGCCATACACGCCGGTGATCGGATCCGTCTGGCCTATGGAGCTCATGGCCGCCGTGACATGCACCGGCACGATGTCTCCGGGGGTCCCGCCGACCGGGGTGATGAAGAAGGTCAGGTAAGTGTAGGCGTAGGCAGAGTCCACGTCGCCGGTTGTCCCGTCCGGGGTCGCGGTGGCTGTCGCGGTGATCAGCAGCGGGTTGTCCTGAGAGCTCGATGTCGCGGTGCTCGAACCGGGAAAGGTCGGGGCGCTCAGGGAAAAGGTGTTGCCGGCCACCGGCACGGTCTGGGTCGTATAGGCCGTGACGGAGCCGTTGAGGATCTGATCGCAAGCGATATCGCAGCTTCCGACAGAGTAGCCGTAGGTGGCGGTGGTCGAGGTCGACGGGGTGACGCCGATGGCGCCGGCCTGTCCGGCCGCGCCCAGGGCCGCCGCCGCCGCGCCGAGCGCCAGCATCTGCTTGAGACTTGGCATGTGGATCGTTCCCCCGTCGTCTTATCGGCGCCGAATTGGCGCCGTCGCCCCATTACAGCCCCATTGTGGGTCCGCATTTCCGTCAGGTCAAGTTTCGGCTGGGGCCCGCCGCCCGACGCCCGCGGCCGTCATTCCACCACCCCGCCCATCTCCGCCGAGATGCGGAGCGCGGCCTCCCTCGGGTTGTTCGCGGTGGTGATCGGGCGGCCGCAGACCAGATGGCTGGCCCCAGCCGCCAGAGCCTCGGCCGGGGTGGCGGCGCGGGCCTGGTCGTCGGCCTTGGCCCAGTCGGGGCGGACGCCGGGCGTCACGACCAGAAAATCCTTGCCGCCGATCCTGCGCGCCATTTCCGCCTCCCGCGGGCTGGCGACGACCCCGTCGATCCCGGCGTCCACGGCCTGACGGATGCGGCGTTCGACCAGCGCCCGCACGCCCAGGCCGTAGCCCAGGTCCGCCAGATCGTCTTCCGTAAGGCTGGTCAGCACCGTGACCCCGAGGATCTTCATATAGCCCGATCCGGCCCGCCCGCGCAGGGCCGCGCGCATCACCTGAGGCTCGGCGTGGACGGTCAGCATTTCGGCGGCCCCGGATGCGGCGATGGCCGCGGCGGCCTTCTCCACCGTCGTGCCGATGTCGTGCAGCTTCCAGTCGAGAAAAACGCGCCGCCCGCGCTGGCGCAGATCCCGGGCCATGGCCATGCCGTCGGTCGCCAACAGTTGCAGGCCGATCTTGTAGAAGCCGACGGCGTCGCCCAGCCGCTCGACCAGCGCCTCGGCGTCGCCGCGGGTCTGGACGTCGAGGGGCACGATCAGGCGGCTGTCGGGCACTGGGAAGTTCCGAAGGTTGTGTGGCGAGCGCCAAGGAAAACAACCAACGCGGGGAATACCGTCGTCGTCAACTCTCCCTGATCGTCGTCGGCGCGGGCGCCGCCATCCGACGCCGGGAGCGGGTCATGGCCCCAAGGCCGCCGAAGCCGACCAGCATCATCGCCCAGCTGGCGGGCTCGGGCGCGGCGATGACGGGAAGGTTCGGGCTGAAGGAGAATGTCGCGCCGCTGGGCGCGGCGAACGCGGGATCCAGCTTGATGATCGGGTCGGCGAAGGCCGAAAAGCCGCTGTCGGCGTTGGTCGTGTGGCCGTCGACCAGCAGCGTAATGCCATAGATCTTGTTGGCCTGGATCAGGTAGGGGAGGTTTCCGCCGCCCAGGTAGTGGTTGGCATTGGGGTTGCAGAAGCCGACGGCGTTGCAGGCGTGGGAATAGGCCAGAACCGCGTTCAGGCTGCCGTCCTTGGCGTTGAGATCGACCTCGGACTCGGCGAAATAGGAGCCATAGCCGCTGGCCGTGGTGCTGGTGTCGATCAGCACATGGACCGACCCGGGTGTTCCGGCCAGCAGGACGAAATAGTATTTCAGGCGCGCATTGGCGATCAGCCCGGCGCCGATGGCGGTGCTGTTCCCATAAGCCGAGACCTTTTGGCTCGCCAGGTCGGCCGTTGCGCCCACCGTGCCGAGGGTGTCGCTGTGGATCGCGCTGTTGGCGTTGGTCGTCCCGAAGTTTTCAGTGAAGGGGAAATAGCGGATGCCGCCGCTGAAGGACGCGGCTGGCAGCGTGGCGGTTTGAGCCTGCGCGGCGTTGGCCAGCACCGTGGCGGCGGCGGTGGCGATCACCAGCGCGCCGGCTCGGAGACTTCGTTTGGTCATGGCGTATCGAACCCTTTGTGTTGTTGCGAGCGATGGACGGGTCGCCGAAACGCGAAGTCGACCGGCGCGCCCGTGTTGGACGTCCCTATGGGGTTGATCGGGCGATTGGGTCTTCAACGCCGCGACACGCTTTGGTTATTTGTTCTGAGGCGCTATCAACGCTTCTCAACGTCGCCTTGCCGTTCAGGCGCCGAACGCGCGGAGTCTCGATGATGCAGGGTGGCCGGCGGGAAAACGACACACTCCGGGGTGGGGCGCCCGGTGTCGTCCGGAGCTGACCGCCTGACCTTCGCGTTCGGGGATTTCACTCTCGACCCCAATCGCCGATTGCTGCTCCGGAGCGGCCAGCCGGTGTCCCTGCGCCCGGTCGTCTTCGATCTGCTCCTCCAGCTGGTGAGCCATCCCGATCGTCTGGTGACGAAGGACGAACTGTTCGCCGATGTTTGGAATGGCCGCATCGTCGGCGAGGCCAATCTGACCCAGGCGATGTTTCTCCTCAGGCGGGCGTTGAACGAGCCCAACCTGATCGTGACCTTGCCCGGTCACGGCTACAGGTTCACCGCGCCCGTCACGCGCCATTCCGCGTCCCCGACGGCGGGCGCGACCGGCGCCAGCGAGCCTCCCGCCGCCGCTCCGGTCGCCGCGGCGCCCCCGCTGAGCCTGGTTCTGCCGCTCCTAGGTCAGGTCGCGGAAATGACCGCCCTGTTCGGACGCCGCTATGAGGGGTTCTACCGGTCGACCCGCCCCTATTCAGGACGGGACGGCTTCTACATGCACGATCATCTGCTCGTGCGGATGGGGCCGGACGGGTTGCTGCGGGTGAGAATCGCCACGGCCGGCGTGATCGCCGACGGGTGGGTCCTGCCGTTTCAGAACCATCTCTTCGTCATCTGCACCGAGTTCACCGGCGGGCACCTGCTGTTCGCCATCATGCACGCCGTGCACAGCGTGGAGGTGAAGGTGCTGGACGGCATCACCCTGAACAACAGCTTCGACATCATGCGAACGCCCACGGCCACGCCCGTGATTCACCACCGGATCGCCGATCTGAGCGGCGACGCGGCCGCCGACGACGCCCGCCTGCTGGCGCTGGCGGAGGAGAGCCCGATCGAAGCCGAAGGCCAGATCCCCGAGGGCATCCGCGCCCATCTCACGCCGGACGTGGGACCCCGCGCCGCCGCCGAGGGCGGGGATTGGCTGCTGCGGCTGCCGGTGACCGGCTCGCTGAGCAGCGGGCGGGAACTGGCGGGGCCGTGATCTACGTGGATTTGGAGGACTATCATGGCGCTTAGCGTGCACCCCTCCCTGGCCGTTCACGCCGGGAAATGGCTGATGAGCGAGATCGTCGCGTCCAGCGGTTTGGCGGTAACAGACTTGGCCGGTCACCTGGGTGTCTCGCGCCAGGCTTTAAGCGCCATGCTCAACGGCCGCTCGGCCTTGTCGGCCGAGATGGCATTGCGTTTCGAAAAAGCGTTCGGGCTGTCGGCCGACACCTTGCTGCGCATGCAGAGCGCCCACGACATGGCCGTCGCCCGCACGTACGCGGACAAGGTCAAAGTGACGCCGATACGGTCGGCGGCTTGAGTATCGGAAGTCGGGGAGGGCGCGAGGAATTCGGCGACAGCCAACCAAACCCCAATAGCATGGCGCGCGCGAGGGCCCGCTAACCCCCGCCGATCTTCGGAATCAGATAAACCTCGCTCTCCGCCCGTAGCGGTTCGAACAGCGCGTCCTGGTGGATCTCCCCATCGATCGCGATCGCCATCTTGCGTTCGATATGCTCGCCGAATCCCGGATAGCGCCGCTCCAGCTCGCGGATCATCTCCCGCACCGTTGCGGCTTCTACGTCGAACGTCGTCACGTCGCCGGTGAACGCCCGGCAGGACGAGCAGGCGACGACGACGTGGGGCACGCCGCCTGCCTAGCCGGCGTCGATGGCCGCCCGGATCTTCGGCGGCGACAGGGGCAGGCTGGTCATCCGCTTGCCGATTGCGCCGCGCACGGCGTTGGCCACGGCGGCCAGCGGCGGCACGATCGGCACCTCGCCCACGCCCTTGGCGCCGAACGGGTGGCGCGGGTTGGCCACCTCCACCATCACCGTGTCGATCATCGGCAGGTCGGAGGCCACCGGCACGCGGTAGTCGAGGAAGCCGGCGTTCTCCATGACCCCGCCGGTGTCGAAGACATATTCCTCGTTCAGCGCCCAGCCCACGCCCTGGGCGACGCCGCCCTGGATCTGGCCCTCGACATAGGAGGGGTGAATCGCCTTGCCCACGTCCTGGGCGGCCGTGTAGCGCAGAATGGTCACATGGCCGGTCTCGGGATCGACCTCGACGTCGCAGACGTGAACGCCGAAGCCGGGGCCCGCGCCCTGGGCGTTGAGCGAGATCTGGGAGCCGATCGGTCCGCCGGTCTGGCCCGACTTGGCGGCCAGGTCGGCGAGGCTGAGGTCTGCCTTGCCTTTCGAGACATCGGTGCAGACCGCCGCGCCATAGATCCAGTCGACCTGGTCGACCGACACGTCCATCAGCAGGGCGGCGCGGCGCTTGAGGTCCTCGACGATCTTCTGGGCCGCCTGGGTCACCGCCATGCCGACGGCGAAGGTGGTGCGGCTGCCGCCGGTCAGCATCGAAAAGCCGATCGAGGCGGTGTCGGCCACGATCGGCCGGACCTTCTCGATGGGCAGGCCCAGCACCTCGGCGGCCATCATCGCCATCGACGCGCGCGAGCCGCCGATGTCGGGATTGCCGGTGATCACCATCGCCGTGCCGTCCTCGGCGATATTGACCGCGGCGGTCGATTCCCCGCCGACGTTGAACCAGAAGCCGACGGCGACGCCGCGACCCTGGTTGGGGCCGAGCGGGGCGCTGTAGTGGGGATGGCTGCGGATCGCCTCCAGCGTCTCGGCATAGCCGATGTTGCGGAACGTCGGGCCGTAGGAGGCCTTGGTCCCGTCATGCACCGCGTTCTTCTCGCGCAGGGCGATCGGGTCCATGCCCAGCGTCAGGGCCAGGTCGTCCATGGCGCTCTCGACGCCGAACGCCGAGATCGGCGCGCCGGGCGCGCGATAGGCCGCCACCTTGGGGGTGTTGGTGACCACGTCATAGCCGACGATGGAGAAGTTGGGGATGTCGTAGCAGGCCAGGGCCGTCATCGAGGCGGCGCCCACCGGCGAGCCCGGGAAGGCGCCAGCCTGGAACTTCAGCTCGACGTCAGCGGCTGTCAGCGTGCCGTCGGCCTTGGCGCCCAGGCGCACCGTCATCACCGAAGCGGAGGTCGGGCCGCTGGCGCGGAACACCTCATCCCGCGTCATCACCATCTTCACCGGCGCGCCGCTCTGGCGCGACAGGGCCAGGGCCAGGGGTTCGAGATAGACGGTGGTCTTGCCGCCGAAGCCACCGCCGATCTCGGCCGGCGTGACGCGGATGCTGGAGGCGTCGATGTCCAGCACCTTGGCGCAATAGGTGCGGATCATGAACTGACCCTGGCTGGAGCTCCACACCTGGCACTGGCCGTCGGAGGCCATGCTGGCGACGCAGGCGTGGGGTTCGATATAGCCCTGGTGGGTGGCGGCGGTGTCGTAGCGGCTCTCGAAGATCACGTCGGCCTCGGCGAAGCCGGCCGCCAGATCGCCGCGCTTGATCTCGTTGCGCTTGGCGATGTTGGACGCCTTGGTCGGCTTCTCCTTCAGGCCGCCCGTGAACAGCTTGTCGTGCAGCACCGGCGCGTCGTCGGCCATGGCGGCCTCGACCGCGACGACATGCGGCAACACCTCGTAGACGACCTCGATCAGGGACAGGGCCTCGTCGGCGACGGCCGAAGAGGTCGCCGCCACGGCCGCCAGCGCGTGGCCGTTATAGAGGGCCTTGTCGCGGGCCATGACGTTGAGCGCGAGATCGCGCAGGTTCGAGGCGCTTTCGCCGGCCTCATATTCCTCGTCCGCCAGCTCCGGAAAATCCGCGCCGGTGATGATCGCCTTCACGCCCGGCAGGGCGCGGGCCTTGCGGGTGTCGATGGAGACGATGCGGGCATGGGGGTGCGGGCTGCGCAGCACCTTGCCCACCAGCATGCCCGGCATGGCCAGGTCGGCGCCGTACAGGGCGCGGCCGGTGACCTTGTCGACCCCGTCCGGACGGATCGGGCGGGTGCCGACGATCTTCAGGCGGCCGTCATCCAGCGGCGCGGAAGAGGCGGGGCGTTCCAGGACGTCGCTCATCGTTCAGACCCTCACTTGGCGAAGTTCAGCCGCCGCATCCATCACGGCGCGAATGATCTTGTCGTAGCCGGTGCACCGGCACAGGTTGCCCGCCAGCCAGTAGCGGGTCTCGCTCTCGGTCGGATCGGGATTGACCTCGAGCAGGGCTTTGGCCGCCACCAGAATGCCGGGGGTGCAGAAGCCGCACTGCAGCGCGGCGTGTTCGAGGAACTTCTGCTGCAGGATGTGCAGCCTGCCGCCCTCGGCCATGCCTTCGATCGTCTCGACCCGGCGGCCCTCCGCCTCGACCGCAAGCACCAGGCAGGAGCAGACCAGCCGGCCATCGAGGATCACGCTGCAGGCGCCGCAGTCGCCCGAGCCGCAGCCCTCTTTGGAGCCGGTCAGGCCCAGTTCGTCGCGCAGCGCGTCCAGTAGGGTCGCGCCGGGATCGGTCAGGAAATCGACAGGGTCGCCGTTGACGACTGCGGAAACCTGGGTTCGCTTGCTCATGCTGTCTTCTCCGCTCGGGCGTAGGCGATCGTCGCCGCGCGACGCGCCAGGACTCCGGCGATCTTGGTGCGATAGTCGGCCGTGCCGCGTTTGTCGCTGATGGGTGTGGCCGCCGCGCGGGCGGCCGTGTCGAGCCGGGCCAGGGCCGCGTCGTCCAGTTTCGATCCGATCAGGGCCTCGGCGGCGGCGTCGGCCACGATCACCGTGGGGCCGACGGCGCCGAGGGCTACCCGGGCGTCGGTGATCACGCCGTCCGCGTCCAGCGTCAGATTCACCCCGACTCCGACCACGGCGATGTCCATTTCGGTGCGCGGGATGGACCGAAGATAGGCGTCGGCCGATCGCGCCGAGCGAGCCGGCAGGTGGATCTCCAGGACGAATTCGCCGGGGGCGAGGGAGGTGCGGCCGGGGGCGACCGCGATCGACTCGACCGGCGCCGTCCGCCGGCCGGCGGGGCCGACGATCAGGCAGGTCGCCCGGGCGGCGACCAGGGCCGGCACGCTGTCGGCGGCCGGCGAGGCGTTGCACAGGTTGCCGGCCATGGTGGCGCGGCCCTGGACCTGGGTCGAACCGATCAGGTTGGCGGCTTCGATCACGCCGGGCCAGGCCGCGGTCAGGGCGGCGTGCTCTCCGAGGGCGATGCCCGGGGTCGCGGCGCCGATGACGAAGCCGCCGGCCTCCTGGCGGATGCCGATAGCCTCGGGAATGCGTTTGAGGTCCACGATCAGGCCGGGCGGAAGGCGGCCGGAGCGCAGTTGCACCAGCAGATCGGTGCCGCCGCTGAGCGGTCTTGCGCCGGCGCCGCCGGCCAGCAGGGCCGCCGCGGCCTGCTCCGGACTGACGGGCGCGATGAAGTCGAGTTGGGCCAAGTTATCTCCCTCGGGCGATGAGAACGCCTCTCAGGGAAGTCTACCAAGGCGCGCCCCCGCATGGCGAGAGCGATTCCTTAACCGCGATCACAAATCTTCCGCCACCCCTCGCCCGGCTGGGCGAGAGGCGGCGTCAGGTTCAAGGCTTACGGCTTAGTAGAACACGCCGTAGACGGCCTGCACGACGAAGCCGGTGCGCTCGTCGACCAGAAGGGCGTCGGGACCGGACCGGACCCACTCGAATCCGTACGGCGGAATCGACAGGCCGTAGGACCACCAGTCCTGGATGAACCAGTCGTCGCTGAACCAGCCGCGGGGCAGATATTCGCCGTAGTTCCAGTGGCGGTAGAAGAAGCCGGGGGGCGCCCGCCACTCGCCGCCGCGCCAGCGGTAACGGTCCGGGCTGTGGAACTGACGGGGATAGCGATTGGGATCATAGGCCGGCCGTTGCCCGTCGCCGCGGCGGTCCCATCCGCCCCGGTCGCCATCGCGCCGGTCGCGATTGTCGCGATAGTCGCCGCGATCGCCGTCACGACGGTCCGGGCCGCCCCTATAGGCGTCGGGCCCGCGGCCGGCATCGGGACGATCCCGGCCATCCTGCCAGCCGTTCGGCGGCCCGCGCCGATTGTCCCCCGGTCCGCCAGGCCCTTGCCGGTCGCGGGGCTGGGCGTCGGGCGCGCGGGTCGGCGGGTTCGCAAAGCCGCGGAAGGGCTCCTGACCATTTCGGAAGGCCGACGGCGGCGCTGGCGGAGCCGGCTGGGCGGGCTGTCCGGGCGGGGCGGCGGCGCGCTGACCGTCGAATCCGCCGGGCCGGGGCCAGACGCCATTCTGGCCGCCGCCCCTTTGACCGTAACCGCCACCGGGTGGCGCGGCGGGGGGAGCGGCCGGCGGCGCCGGCCGGGGAGTCGCGGTCTGGCCTCCGCCCGCCGGTGGCGTGGGTCGGGGGGGTGTCGTGGCTGGCGGGGTCGCCGGTCGGGCGGCGGGCCGATCGGGTCGATCGGGTCGATCCTGACCCCGGTGATCCTCGGTCTGGGCGAGGACGCTTGTCCCGCCCAGCAGACAGATCGCCAGGGTGGTTCCCAATATGCCTCTCATCGAAATTCGCTCCATTGACTGCACTGATGCGCCGGGCCCCTTCGCCCGGGATGTAAGCCTTTGTCTCACCGCCGCAATGAACCTTCGCTGAACGGCTCCGTTCGGATCGAGACTGCGGATTCTCGGGTACACTGACGGCCGGCGAGCGTGATTCGCGGCCGCTTGGCGGCCGGCGCCCTCGCGCCGGAAGGCCGTCGATCATGATCCGAGATCTGTTCGTCACCCGGGTCTACGAGGCCACCCTGGCCAATGACCGGGGCTTCGATGACTTCAACGACGAGCTGGGCGACGCCTGCGCCATGCTGATGGAAGAGGACAAGGCGGGACGCGCCTGGTGCAAGGCCAACACCTATGGCGGCTACACCTCCTACGCCTCCCTCGACGACCTGCCCCAGCGGGCAACGATTTTCGCCCATCTCAAGAAGCGGCTCGACAAGCATGTCGCCGCCTTCGCCGACGAGCTCGATCTGGAACTCGGCGCCCGGGGCCGGCTGGTGATGGACAGTCTCTGGGTCAACGTCCTCAAGCCCGGCGCCGCGCATTCGGGGCACATCCATCCGCACAGCGTCATCTCGGGCACAATCTATGTCGCCACGCCGTCGGGCGCGGGCGGGCTCCGCCTGGAGGATCCGCGCCTGCCTATGATGATGGCCGCGCCGCGCCGACAGGCGGACGCACCCGAATCGGTCCGATCCTTCGTCACCCTGACCCCGGCCCCCGGCACGATCTTTCTCTGGGAGAGTTGGTTACGCCACGAGGTCCTGGCCAATGGCGCCCGCGCCCCAAGAGTCAGCGTCAGCTTCAACTATGCGTGGCGATAGCCACCAGTTCCTCGCTGGCGCCGCCGAGATCGAAGATCCTTAGGGGCGCGGTCGACGCCGCCAGGCTTCGCATGGCGTCGGCGAACATGGCGCTGGCCGGCCGCAGGAAGTGGGCGTCCAGCGACGACCGGTCGGACCAATGCTCGAGGAACACCAGTCGCAGCGGGTTCTCGCAATCGAGACAAACCTGATGGCCCAGGCAACCCGGTTCAAGCCGCGAACGCTCCGCGTGATCGAGGCTGGCCTCAAGCAGGGTTTCGAAACTCTCTGGCCGTGCGACCACGGCCCCATTCACGATCAGCATCTCTGCACAATCCCCTCGTTGCCGGCGATGTTGCGCAAGTCGCGCCTCTAAAGGACAAGGACGACATGACCGCCCAAACACCTCCGGCTCCCCGCAAGTCGCCTGTCCGAATCGAACAACTCGGCCGCGTCCGGGTCGACGACTACGCCTGGATGAAGGACGACAACTGGCAGGCGGTGTTGCGGGACCCGTCGCGGGTGAACCCGGAGATCCGCGCCCACCTGGAGGCCGAAAACGCCTACCTAAAGGCGGTTCTGGCGCCGACCGAGCCGTTACAGGCGCGGCTGTTCGCGGAGATGCGCGGACGTCTGAAGGAGGACGACTCCTCGCTGCCGACGCCGGACGGCCCCTACGACTATTTCAGCCGCTACGAACTGGGCGCCCAGCACCCGCGCCACGTCCGCCGGGCTCGCGCCGCAGAGGGCGGACAGGAAACGGTGCTGCTGGACGAGGCCGCGGCGGCGCAAGGCAAGGCCTACTACGCCGTCGACGCGGCGGCCCATTCGCCTGACCACGCCCTCTATGCCTGGGCGGAGGATGACCAGGGTTCGGAATATCACGTCATCCACGTCCGCGACCTGGCGACCGGCGAGATCTTGCCGGACGGCCCGACGAGCGCCTCGGGCTCCTTCGTGTTCTCGCCCGATTCGACCTGGTTGTTCTGGGTGTGGCGCGACGAGAACGCCCGTCCGGCGCGGGTCTATCGCCGGCCCGCGCGCGGCGGCGAGGATGTCCTGGTCTACCAGGAATCCGATGACGGCATGTTCCTGGGCCTGGGCGTCACCGCCGACGACAGCCACATCCTGATCGGCATCCAGAACCAGG
Organism: uncultured Caulobacteraceae bacterium; assembly: GCA_903870555.1. Lineage (GTDB taxonomy): Bacteria > Pseudomonadota > Alphaproteobacteria > Caulobacterales > Caulobacteraceae > Acaudatibacter > Acaudatibacter boreus. The sequence continues at coordinate 3,133 of CAIQDO010000315.1, read as the reverse complement.
AGACCAGCGAGGACTGGCTGATCCCGGCCGCCGACCCCAGGGCGCCGGCGACCCTGGTCCAGGCCCGCGAGACCGGCGTGCGCTACGACCTCGATCGCTGGGGCGACCGCTGGGTGATCCGCACCAACGCCGATGGGGCGGTGGACTTCAAGCTGGCGATCAGCGAGGCGGCGGTTCCGGCGCGCGACACCTGGCGCGACTGGATCGCTTATCGGCCGGGCAGGCTGATCGCCGGTTTCGCCCTGTTCAAGGATTTCGCGGTTCGCCTAGAGCGCGAGAACGCCTGCGACCGGCTGGTGGTGATGGGCCGCGCCGGCGGCGAGCGGACGATCGATTTTCCAGAGGACGCCTACGCCCTCAATCTCAGCGGCGGCTACGAGTACGACACCACGGTCACCCGCTTCGTCTACCAGTCGCCGACCACGCCCAGGCAGTGGTTCGACTACGACATGGCCACGGCGACCCGGACCCTGCGCAAGACCCAGGCGGTGCCCTCCGGCCACGATCCGGCGGCCTATGAGACCCGACGGCTCTATGCGACCGCCCCCGATGGGCAGAGCGTGCCGGTCACGGTGCTGATGAAGCGCGGGACCCCGCTCGACGGCTCGGCGCCGCTGATGCTCTACGGCTACGGCGCCTATGGCTATCCCCACGCGGCGACCTTCTCGACCCAGTCGCTCAGCCTCGTCGACCGGGGCTGGGTGTGGGCCGCCGCCCATGTCCGGGGCGGTTCCGACAAGGGCTGGGGCTGGTTCCTCGACGGGCGGATGTTCGCCAAGAAGAACAGCTTCACCGATTTCATCGCCTGCGCCGAGCATCTGGCGGCCGAGGGCTACGGGTCGGCGGGGCGGATGGTCGCCTATGGCGGCTCGGCCGGGGGGATGCTGGTCGGGGCGGTGGTCAATATGCGTCCCGACCTGTGGGGCGCGGTGATCGCCGCGGTGCCCTTCGTCGACGTGCTCAACACGATGAGCGATCTGAGCCTGCCGCTGACGCCGCCCGAATGGCCCGAGTGGGGCAATCCGCTGGAGGACCCCGCCGCCTACGACTACATTGCCAGCTACAGCCCCTATGACAATGTCGCGGCCAAGGCCTACCCGGCGATCCTGGCCCGCGGCGGCCTGTCCGACCCCCGGGTGACCTGGTGGGAGCCGGAGAAGTGGGTGGCCAGGCTGAGGGACCACACGACCAGCGACCGGCCCATTCTGCTGAGCATGAACCTGGAGGCCGGCCATGGCGGCGCCTCGGGCCGATTCGACCACCTCAAGGAGGTCGCCCTCGACTACGCCTTCGCCGTCTGGGCGATCGAGGGGGAGGGTGGGCTTTGAGCAATTGCACGGCAACGATGAGTCTCCTCCCCTCTTGGGGGAGGGGGACCCCGAAGGGGTGGAGGGGGCGACCCCGCGGAGATCTCGCCAGGACGCCCCCTTCCCCCCCTTCGGGGGGACTTCCCCCAATGGGGGAAGAGAGGCTCCTGTCATGATCCTGCGCGACGCCACCGCCGCCGACGCACCCGCCTTGGCGGCCATCTACGGCCACCATGTCCTCAACGGCCTGGGCACCTTTGAGGAGGTTCCCCCGTCGTCCGAGGAGATGGCCGCGCGGCTGGCTGGGATCCTCGCCCGTGGTCTGCCCTATCTCGTGGCGATCGACGACGATGGCGCGGTGATCGGCTACGCCTACGCCAACGCCTTCCGCCTCCGGGCCGCCTATCGCTACACCGTCGAAAACAGCGTCTACATCGCGCCCGATCAGGTCGGACGGGGCCTCGGCCGCCAGCTGATGACGGCGGTGCTGGCGCGCTGCGAGGACATCGGTCTGCGTCAGGTGATCGCCATCATCGGCGACAGCGGCAACGCCGCCTCGATTGGCCTGCACAGGTCGCTGGGCTTCGAACTCAAGGGCGTCATGCCGGGCCTCGGCTTCAAGCACGGTCGCTGGGTCGACATCGTCTGGATGCAGAAGGCGCTCGGCGGCGGCGCCGACCGACCGCCGTCATCCGCCGGACTGACCCTCGCCTGAACCGGGGACTCGCTTGGCCGTGCCGAGGCGCCTGGCCGCCAAGGCCCCGATCAGCAGCAGCGCCCCCAGGGCCAGGAACGACGCGGCACGGATGACGCCTTCCAGGGCCGAGGTGTCGAACAGGAACACCTTGGCCGTGGTTCCCAGCAGTACCCCCAGGCCCAGCCAGCGCAGGGGCCGGTCGCCGGTCCGGGCGGCGGCGATCAGCACCGCCAGACCATAGACCGCCCAGGCGGCCGAATAGGTCCAGGTCTCCACGCCGCCGCCCACGAGGCGGGAGCGCATATCGCCGCCGTGGAAGGCGAAACGGATCGCCAGAGTCAGCAGAGTGAACATCTCCAGCACCACTACGGTGCGGACGCCCCGGCCGAGCGCCGACTCGTGCGGCGCGCGACCACCGAGCGCCATCGCCGCCGTTAGCCCGATCGCCCCGGCCTGCAGCGCGAACAGCGCCCAGGGCGCGGTGAACGGGCCCGCCAACGGTCCCCACCAGGCACTGTCGCCGACGCAGATCAACCAGGCCGCCAGCACCAGGGCGGACCAGCGGACGATGGCTGCGGCGGTCGGCGCCCAGGAGAAGGCGCGCCCGGTCGTCGTGCGTTCCGCGGCGAGGGTGACGCTCCAGGCGATAGCCAGCAGGCCGACGCCATAGGCCGCGGTTTCGGCGTAGCCGAACGGTCCAGTGGCGAGAACCTCACCATGGAACAGCCGTCTCACCTCCATCACCACCCACAGGACCAGGAAGCCCAGGGCCGCCGCCGCCGCCCCGGGCCGCGCCCAGGCCGGTCGGCCCGCCGGCCTGCGAACGGCGGCGGCCAGCAGGAGCGTGGGCGCCAGATAGGCCAGGGCGATGGCGTCGAGCACCGGCGGACCGGCCATGCGCTCCCGTGGAAGCCACCCCGATCCCCAATCCGCCCACCAGGGCGCGCCCCACCAGGGATTGAGCAGGAGGCCGCCCAGAAGGGCGCCGTGGGCGACGCCGAGCGCCAGGAATACGGGACCCCGCCACCGGGACAGGGTCGACGGGCCGCCCCGGACGGACAGCACCAGTCCGGCCGCCAGCAACAGCACGGTTCTCAGGGCCGTCTCCGTGAACGGGCCGAGCGGCGCG
>CAIQDO010000314.1 GCA_903870555.1 uncultured Caulobacteraceae bacterium | reverse complement strand
TGCACGTGGAACGTGTTCCTCAGGTGCATTATGGACGAGCCGTCAAAGTTCTGGAACGCACCCCCCATGATGAGCAGGTCGCCCGCGTAGTTCGAGATGAGCTTGCCGCAGTCGCAGTCGATAATGTTAATCGTGGTGACTCCGAACGCGCCGCTGTTGCCCTCGAAATCCACGATATGCGCGCGAAAGTCGTAAAGCGAAGACGTGAAGGAACCGGCGCTGGCGAGATAGCCGCGCTTGTTGACTGCGTCGTGAACGACACGGACCCGCAGAAGGGTGGTTTCCCAGGCCTGAATAGTATTGATCCCGACGTGACTGGCGTCATCGGCCATGTCGATCATGTCGATGACCAGATCCTGCAGCCCGAAGCCCTGAACCCAGCTCTGCTGGTAGCCGCCGCCGGCAAACGGCGTTCCATCAATGACGAACACCCGGGTCACCGCCGAGGTCGGCTTGATCACGCACGCGTTGCCGCCGGTCGTGGCGTTGAAGGCGTCCGGCGCTCCCCACGAGCCGGATCCCCGGATCGTCTGGCCGTCATTGTGCGGGCTCTCGACCCGCAGCGAGGCCGTGGTCTTGTAGGTTCCCGGCGGGCAATAGAGCGACAGGCCGGTGTCGATCGCCGTCTGCAACGCCGCGGTGTCGTCGGTCACGCCGTCGCCGACGGCGCCGTAGGCCTTGACGCTGGTCAGCACCAGATCCCGCAGGTCGCCGGCGGTGGTCTTCATCAGCGCCGGGCTTCCCATGGGCGACACAGGCAGCAGATCGCCGCTGGCCAACGGCGACCGGGCCGGCAGGGCGTCCAGGGTCGAGCCGGCGGCGAGGGCGGGCTGGCGAGCGGCCAGCATCCCCGCGGCGGCCAGGACGGCGAAAGGTTTCATGGAATCTCCGAAGCGGTGCGGCCGGTCCACAGGACCGCCGGGGTGACGACGAGGGGATCGCCCGCCAGATCGATCGCCAGTGGGTCGCCGGCGTCATCGACGATCAAGTCGACCTCCTGGTCGGAATCGGCGGCGGCGCGTCCGGCGAAGGTCAGGACCACCGTGGCGGTCGCGCCGGCCCTGGACATCAATCCTGGCCGAAGAACCAGCGCCGCAGCGCCGGCAGGCCGAAGCCGGCGGCGACCGCGCCCGCCGCCACGGCGCCGAAAACGATCAGCAGCATCTCACGCCCCCGCCGGCCGGGCCTTGGCCTGAAGCAGGCCGAGGATCGATTGCAGGATGGCCGAGCCCAGGGCCTGGGCGGCGGCCAGCAGCGGACCCCGCAGGGCCGAGAGGGTGTTGAGCAGGGCCGTCTCCAGGTCGGCCAGGCTGGCGATATGCGGCAGCCGCCGGACCAGGGCCGCCGCGGCGCCCCACAGATCCTGCGCCACCGAGCGCTCGAAGGCCTTCAGGGCGCTCTCCACGATCGGCGAGACGGCGTGGTAGAGGGCCGCCGCCTCGGTTTGGACCCATTTCCAGCCGGCGGCGATTTCCGCTTCGGCCAGGAGAATGACGGAGGTCATGGCTCAGGCCCCCTTCGCGCCGTCGGCGGAGACGGTCGGCGTCGCGACCGCGGCGGCGATCTTGCCCTTCACCACCAGCTTGTCCCAGGCGGTAAAGCCCAGGGCGGCGAGGAAACACACCGAGCCGACGAAGCTTTGCTCGTCGGCGCCGCTGGCCACCCCGTGGGCGACGAGCCAGCCGCCGGCCAGCGCCGCGCCGTTGCGCACCGCCCCCAGGGCGATGGCCTTGATGAGGTCGTACATGGATCGAACCTTTCCGTTGAAGTCGTGGAAGTCAGGGCTCTCGGATGTGGAAGAGCTGGCGGCGGATTTCGCTGACCGCCTCGTGCAGGCCGTCGACGGACTCCTTCAGGCCGCTCACAGTGGCGGTCAGGGCCGCCATCAGCTGCTGGCCGTGGCCGATTTCGCCCTGGCCGCCCTCCAGGGCCTTCAGCCTCTGGTTGATCTGGCCCTGGGCGTAGGCGTAGCGCAGCACATGGGTCACCAGGGCCAGTCCGACGGCGGCGGCCGGGCCGACGGCGGCCAGATCCAGCGCGGTCATCAGGCATACCCCAGCGTGCCGACCACATCGCCGGTGGCTCCGGCCGTCGCGCCGGGCGCGTCGGTGGTGATCGCCCAGGACATGCCGGTGGCGAAGTTGTACCAGCCGATGTCGGTGGTCAGAGCGGCCCGGCTGGTGGCGGGAATGGGGATCATCTTGACCGGCGTGTCCGTACCGGGGACGCCGGCCGTGGCCTTGTTGTAGATCTGCAAGAACCGGACCGAGGCCTGGGTGTTGTACAGGTCGTAGCTGTAGAGCACGTGCCCGGCCGCGGCCGTGACAACTCCGGAAGCGCCTGTCGTGATCCGCGACGGCGTGACGCCGGCAAAATTCGTTATCGAGCACCGGACGCCGAGGCTCGCATTGGCCACATTGACCGCCACCGCCTTCTGGCCGTTGCTGTCGCCCCGGCCGCTGGCCACCTCGACGCGCAGTTCCTGGCTGTCGACCACGATCAGGCGTTGGATCGTCACCGTCGTTGAGCCGCCCGGCGTCCCGATGTTGCGGAAGCGGAGCAACAGTTTGTAGACCTTGCCGTCGTTCGGACACTGGCTGGAGACCCGGCTGACCGTCGTCCCCTTGGCCGAGGCGCTGTCGATGGTGGCGTTCGAGGTGATGATGTCCTCGGCATGGAACTCGACCAGAAACTCCGAGGTCGTGGTCAGGGCGGCGATCGCGGTTCCCACCGACCCGATCTGGGCGACCGATGACGAATCCTCGACCGCGACCGACGCAAAGGCCGTCGTCGCGGCGGTCATGCCCAGTTCCACGCCGCCGGCGTTGGTGAAATAGAACGGACAGGCCGACCCCTGGGTGTAGGAGGGCGTATTGGCGTTGTAGATCGGGATGAGCGTCACCGGGTCGACCTCGACCAGACCCGCCCAGATCGAGTTGGCCGCCAGCGCCGCCGACTTGCTCAGAATCACGGTCAGGTCTTCGGTCCCGGCGAACGCCTGCTGGCCGAGCAGCCACAGTTCGGCGCTGGCCGTCGTGCCCATCGTCACGGTCAGGGCCGAGGCCGACACCGACAGAGCGGTGTTGGCCGCGACGTTGCCGCCCGTCCCCATGGCCACGCCCGAGCCGATCGCCGACTGCGTCAGGGTTTTGCCGTGCAGCGTCGGATTGGCGCCGAGCCCGCCGTCGAGAACGTCCCAACGCACCGCTGTATCGACAGCCGAGCCGCCGAAGCCGTCCGAGAACAGCACCCCCATCCCCGAAACGACTGGCACAACCCGGCCATCCGGAGACAGATAGGGCGTGGGCGTGACATTGCCCGCCGCCCCGGTCAGGGTGACGTCGAGGGTTCCGTCGACGCCGGATTTGCTGCCCATGGTGAGACCTCAGAAATATTCGCCGACGCGACGGGTGCGCGCGCGGCCGGGTTGGGTGAACATCGCGGCGCGGGCGCGGCCGATGCGCCGCGACAGCATCGGCGAAGGCGGCGGGATGACGGCGGCCGAGTCGGCCAGCCGTTCGGCGAGCAGGGCCGCGAAGGCCCCGATCAGCCGTGCGTTGAACGGCAGTTCCGAATCGAGGGTCAGACCCAGGGCCGGAGACCAGGCGTTGAGGTCGGAGCGGTAGAAGAACAGGCCTTGGCTGACCCCGACGATCTCGACCCGGGCGCCGTCGGCCGGCGCGCGCCAGTGAACGCCGTCGGCCGGCCCGACTGAGCCGCGGTCCGCCGACGGACCGTCGGGCGACAAGGCGACGGCGTTCGGCAGGACGACCTCGACCGTCGAACCGGCGGCGATCCGCACCCGCTGGTCTTCCCCGGCCACATGATCGGCGGCCACGTCGATCTCCCGCAGCGGCCCGCGACCCTGATGGATCTCCAGCACCAGCGCCTGGGCGGCGTCGACGCCGGCCGCCAGTTCGTCGGCGACCGGCTCGTCACCCGGCGCCGTGACGCGCAGGGCGCGCAGCGCCTCGGCGACGGCGGCCCTGACCGCGGCCACGGTCAGGGCTCCGGCGGCGCTTCGACCGTTTCGGTCTCGGCGGGCGCGTCGAGGGTGTCGGCCTCGAAGGTGGGATTGGCCGCCAGGCGGGCGGCAAGGTCGTCGCTCAGGCCATGGCGGGAGGTCCACCGGTTACGATGGAAGGTCGCGCCAAACACCGTGCAGGTGTCGCCGTCGCCGATGAAGCGCAGTCTGGTCATCATGTCACCGCCATGTTGGGAAGGAGGCGGGCGAGGTTCGCCCCCTCCGTCTGGCCTTCGGCCAGCCACATCCCCCGCTTCGTAAGGGAGGATAACGCTTTGTTTTCCTTATCCTCCCCCGTGAAACGGGGGAGGGGGACCGCCGAAGGCGGTGGAGGGGGCGTCGCGCCGATCGGTCAGGCCCGACTCACGGGGCCGAACCGGCGACGTCCTCCACGTAGTAGTCGACGGCGACCTCGACGGTCCCGGCGATAGCGGTCGCCGCGGCGGCGTGGACGGTCACCGTGACCAGCGACCTGACCGTGGTCTTGTAGAGCAGGCCGGCCGCCGTGATCGTCGAGTCGGCCGACGCGCCAGCCGACCGGCCCACGGTCGAGATCGCCGACTTGAACAGCGCCGCCGAGCCGCCGACGCCGACGTCGAAGGTCAGGGTCGGCGAGCCGTTGCCGTCGAGCTGAGACGCGGCCTTGAGCACGACACCCTGGACCACGGCGCCGGCGGGCAGCCAGCCGACATTGATCACATCGTTCAGCGCCCAGGTGGCGATGCTATCGGCATTGACAGCAATAGAAATGCGATCCTCTTCCTTTTGGGCACTGGCACCGGGGGTCAGTTCATGCAAATCATTTTCCAGATCGGAGCGCAAAAGGCGCAATTGCACCGCATGTTTGATCAGCAGTCTGCCCGCTGTGGTGGGTCGCAAAGGCCTGCTGCGCACCAGCAACACGGTGCCTACCTGCG
>CAIQDO010000313.1 GCA_903870555.1 uncultured Caulobacteraceae bacterium | reverse complement strand
CAGCCGCGCCTCGGTCTCCATCCCCGCCGCCGTCTCGCGCTTGACGCTGCCGCCGGGATTTCGTCGCAGGATCAGCTCCCGCCGCTCACCCTCAGACTCGACGTCGAACGCCCAAAGCTCCTGACTCGCCCCGCCCGACAGTCGCGCCAACCCGACAACTCGAGCGTCAGCCCCGAAGCGGCGGTGAATGGAGGCGTCGAGGGCGCTCTCGAAGGACAGGGTGTCAGTTGGCAAGGGCCCGCCTCACAGGTCTTCGAGGATGATCGCCCCAGAGGCGATCAGGTCGCGCAGTTCGCGCTTGAGCACCTTGCCGGAGGCGTTCTTCGGCAGGACGTCGATGAACACCACATGCCTGGGCTTCTTGTAGCCGGCGACATGCTCGCGCAGGTAGGCGACGAACTCGGCGCCGCTGACGTCATGACCGTCGCGCAGGCAGATCACCGCCACGACCTTCTCGCCCCACTTCGGATCCGGCGCCCCGATCACCGCCGCCTCGACCACCGCCGGATGCCGGAACAGCACCTCCTCGACCTCGCGAGGGTAGACGTTCTCGCCGCCGGTCAGGATCATGTCCTTCTTGCGGTCGACGATATAGAGATAGCCCTCCGTGTCCCACCGCCCGACATCGCCGGTGTGGAACCAGCCGTCGGTGAAACTCGACGCGGTGGCCTCGGGGTTGCGCCAGTAGCCGCTGAGCACCTGATCGCCCTTGACCAGGATCTCCCCGGCCTCGCCCGGCGCGGCGTCGGCCCCGTCCTCGCCGACCACCCGCACCCGGGCCAGCGGCATCTGCCTGCCCACCGACTTGAGGATCTCCAGGCCGTCCTCGGCGGCGCGGTCGTGGTCGAGCCGGCCCATGGTCATGACGTTGCCGGCCAGCTCGGTCATGCCGAAGCCGGTCGAGAAGGCCATTCCCGGCCAGCGCGCGCGAGCCTTACGCAGCACCTCGCCGGGCATGGCCGCGGCGCCATAGCCGAGCCGCCGCAGGCTGGAGAGGTCGTAGCGATCGGTCTCGGGGTTCTCCAACAGCATCGCCACCATGGTCGGGGCCATGGCGGTGTTGGTCACCCCGTAGCGTTCGACATTGGCCAGCAGGGTCGCCGGATCGAAGCTGCGCAGCAGCACCACCGGAAAGCCGCGCAGATGGTGCATCGGCATGACGTAGCCGGCGACGTGGAACATCGGGAAGGTGAACATGCACACCTCGTCCGCCCCCCCGACCTCCCAGGCGGTCATGCTGTTGAGCACGCCGGCCAGGATGTTCCTGTGCGACAGCATCGCCCCCTTGGGCAGGCCGGTGGTGCCGGAGGTGTAGAGCAGCCAGCACAGGTCGCCCTCGGCCGGCCGCCGCGTCGGCTCGCTCGCCGCGCCGCTGTCGCGGAACGCGGCGTAGGACTCGCAATCCTCAGCCGCGCCGTCGATCAGCAGGATGCGCTCCACCGACGGAATCTCGGCCCGGATCTGCCGGATCGCCGGCAGGTATTTGCTTTCGAGGATCAGGATCCGCGGTTCGGCATTGCCGATGATGTAGGCCAGCTCTCGCGGGGCGAGGCGGTAATTGAGCAGAGTCAGGGCCAGGCTGGCCCCAGGAACGCCGTAGTAGCAGTCGACATATTCGGCGCAGTTTTCGGCCAGGATCGCCACTCGGTCCCCAGGCTCCGTCACCGCTATCAGGGCGTTGGACAGCCGCCAGCAGCGGTCGCGCAGGTCGCTGTAGGTGATGGTCTGGTCCTGGAAGATCACCGCCGCCACGTCGGGCGCGTGGTGCGCGGCGAGCACGGGCACATCGCTCAGCAGCATGGGGCTCCTCCTGACGCGCCGGACTGTGACGGCGTCGTCAGGCTGAGACTATAACGCGATATAACAATGGGGAAGGGGGGACGAGGGGCGACCACTCCGCCGCTCCTACCCGGTCAGAAATACAGCCCCCGCATTTCCCGCTTCAGCAGCTTGCCTGTCGCCGTGCGTGGCAGGTCGCCGGTCGTCAGCTTGATCGCGGTGGGGATCTTGAAGCGGGCGAGGCGGCCGGCGAGGCTGGCGCGGAGTTCGTCGGCCGTGGCCGGGGTGTCGTCCTGCGGCGACACCTGGATCACCGCCGCCACCTCCTCGCCGAGCTCCGGGTGGGGCAGGCCGATCAGGCCGGCGTCGCGGACCTTGGGGTGTTCCAGCAGAGCCGACTCCACCTCGGCGCAGTAGATGTTCTCGCCGCCGCGGATGATCACGTCCTTCTTGCGGTCGACGACGAAATGGAAGCCCTCCTGGTCCACGAAGCCGAGATCGCCGGTGCGGAACCAGCCGCCGCCGAACGCCGCCGCCGTCGCCTCGGGATTGTTCCAGTAGCCGGGGATGACATTGGCCCCGCGCACCCACAACTCGCCGATCTCGCCGCGCGGCACGTCCTCGCCATTGTCGTCGACGATGCGGATCTGGGCGGTGACCACCGCCCGGCCGATGCTGTCGGGGCGGGCCAGGTAGTCGGCGCCGCCGTTGGTGATCACCGCGCTGGTGGTCTCGGTCAGGCCGTAGCCGTTGCCGGGCGCCGCCTTGGCCTGGAACTGATCGCCGATCCGGCGGATCAGGTCGGGCGGCACTGGCGCCCCGCCGCTTGTCACCCCGACCAGGGAGCTCATGTCCTCGCCCATGGCGTGAGCGGTCTCCAGCAGCTGGCGCACGACGATCGGCACGCCCGACACGCCCGACAGGCCGTGGGCCTGTATCAGCCGCACCGCCTCGGGCGGGGCCCATTTGTACATCATCGCCACCTTCGCCCCGGTGGCGACGCTCATGTAGAGCCCGGTCAGGCCGCCGATGTGGAAGAACGGGAAGGTCTGAAGCACCCCCGCCTGCGGCGCGGCCGGATCGGCCTCGAGTGGCAGGCCGGCCGTGATCCGCGCCACCGTCCCGGCCAGCAGGGTGTTCATCAGGTTGGTGACGTGGTTGCGCTGGGTGGCCATCGCCCCCTTGGGATTGCCGGTCGTGCCGCTGGTGTAGAGGATGGTCGCCAGGTCATCCGGCCCGACCTCCACGTGGGGAAGCTCGGTTTCCGGGCGGGCCACGATCTCGGCGAAGTCCGTCCCGCCGTCGCCGGCCTCGTCCCGGCGGGTGACAATCACCGCCTTCAGCCCCGGCCGCCCCAGGGTGGCCCTCAGCCGCTCAAGCCGCTCCCCGTCGATGATTAGGGCGGAGGGGGCCGAGTCGTCCAGGGCGTAGTCCAGTTCCGCCGTGGTCCACCAGGCGTTGAGCGCCACGACGATGGCCCCGATCGACTGGCAGGCCCAGAAGGCCACGCTCCATTCGGGATAGTTGCGCATGCCGATCGCCACCCGGTCGCCCTTGGCGACGCCACGCTCAACCAGATGATGCGCCAGGGCGGCGACCTGGGCGTAGTGCTGACCATAGGTGAGGGTCTCGTCCTCATAGATCGAGAACAGTTTCTCGCCGTGAGCCCGGGTCCCCTCGAACACCGCCCGGAACGAGGCCGGGGCGTGACGATAGACGCGGATGGTATGGCCGGGCGATTCGTCGTTAACCAGCTCGAACGGGCCGGCGGCGGTCAGGGCCGCGATGATCTCCTCGCGTGAGGGCATGGTCGCTCCTGTGGCGTTTCCAGAAATCCGTCCTCTTGAAAAATGAGAACGTGTTCTAAAAGACTAGTCAGGAAACGGGCCGCCGATCAATGGGCGCCCGAACGTCCGTCAGATGGGAGTCCCAGCGATGTCCAAGGTCAGCAGCCGCCACCTCGTCGATCCGCAGCTGCTGCCGCTGCTCGACGCCTTCCCGACGCTGGAGCTGTCCGAGGCGGTGCTGCCGGCGATGCGGTCCCGGCCGCCGTGGTTTGGGGTCGATCCGGCCGATGTGGAACGCACCGACCTGACCGTCCGCGACATTCCGGGTCCCGAGGGCGCGCCTGAGGTGAAGGTGCTGTTCTATCGGCCGAGGGGCGTGGAGGGCATCCTGCCCTGCATCCTGCACATCCACGGCGGCGGCTTCGTCGGCGGCGACGCGGTGGGCATGGAGGGCGGACACCGACCGCTGGTCGGCGATCTCGGCTGTTGCCTGCTTTCGGTCAACTACCGCCTGGCGCCGGAGACCCGGTTTCCCGGCGCCGTCGAGGACTGCTACGCCGCCCTGGCCTGGCTGGTGGCCAATGCGGGCGACCTCGGCGTCGACCCGGCGCGGATCGGGGTGATGGGCGAGAGCGCCGGGGGCGGTCTCGCCGCCGCCCTGGCCTTGCTGGTGCGCGACCGCGGCGACTACGCCTTCACCTTCCAGCACCTGATCTATCCGATGCTCGACGACCGCACCTGCGTCGACGCCGATCCCCATCCCTTCGTCGGCGAATATATCTGGACGCCGCACAACAACCATTTCGGCTGGTCCTGCCTGCTGGGCGAGGCGCCGGGCGGGGCGGGGGTGTCGCCCTACGCCGCTCCGGCCCGGGCCGAGGACCTGTCCGGTCTGCCGCCGACCTTCATCTCCACCGGCTCGCTCGACCTGTTCCTGGAGGAGGACCTGGACTACGCCCGCCGCCTGCTGCGCGCCGGCGTGCCGACCGAGCTGCATGTTTATCCGGGCGGCTTCCACGCCTTCAACATCGCTCCCGGCGCCGAAATCGCCGCCATGTCGCGGCGCGACAGTCACGCCGCCCTGGCGCGGGCGCTGAAGGCCTAGATCCGCTTCGCCGCCCGGCCGGCCGCCAGGGCCAGGAAGATGGCGGGGGCGACGATCATCGCCCCCATGAAATAGGGTCCGTCGATGCTGATCGCCGAATAGACGAAGGCCGCCCCGGATGGGCCGGCGAACCGGGCGAAGGCGCCGCAGGCGTTGTTCAGCCCCATGATCGATCCCTGGTTGTGCTCGTCGATCGCCCGCGACATCAGGGCCCCGGCGTTGGGGAAGGCCACCGAGGAGCACAGGGCGGTCATGGCCATCAGGGCGTAGGTCAGCCAATGGCCGTCGCCGAACGGCTGCAGGGCCATGGCGATCACCGTGCCGACCATCCCCACCGCCAGCATCCGCGCCTCGCCGAACTTCCGCGACAGAGTTCCTGTCAGGAAGAACTGGGTAGGGGAGGAGACCAAGCCGGAGATGGCGAAGCACATCCCCACGTCCCGGGGCTGCCAGGCGAACTTGTGGTGGGCCCACAGGCCGAACACCGACTCGATGCCGGTGAAGGCGAAACCGACGAAGAAGGTCAGCATCATCAGCCGCCCGACAACGGGGTTGCGAACCGCCATGCCGATCACCGCCCAGCGGCTGGGCGGATTGGGATCGATGTGGCGGACCTTCCGGCTTTCCTTGACCAGCATCAGGATGCCGAACGACGACAGCCCGGCCAGGGCCGAAGCCGCCAGCAGGGGGATCTGGAAGCCGGCGTGACCCATCGACGGCTTGGCCAGGAAGCCGCCCGCCACCGGACCGAGGATGAAGCCGATGTTGTAGGCCGCGCCGAGCGTGGCCATCCGGCCGGCCCGGTCTTCCGGAGCCGTGACGTCGGCGATATAGCCCTGGATCACCGATCCGTTGCCCGCCGCCATGCCGCCGACGAAGCGGATGAAGAAGGCGAACCAGATGTTGGGCGCGAAGGCCAGGAGGCCATAGCAGATGCAGTTGGCCAGGGTGGTGGTGACCAGCAGCGGCTTTCGGCCGATGCGGTCCGACAGGCGGCCCCAGAACGGCTCGCCGAAGAACGACCCCATCGAATAGGCCGAGAAGATCAGGCCGATCTGCCAGGGCGCGGCGTGGAACGACTGGCCGTAGAAGGGCAGCAGCGGCACGACGATGCCGAACCCCAGGATGTTGATGAAGGTCACCGACAGCAGGGTGTAAAGCGCCCAGGCCGAGCGCCGGGTGGAGGGAACGGCCGCCGGGGAGGTCATGGCCGCTGGTTTAGGGGGGGTGAACGCCGATCACAAGGGCGACGGGCCGTCGGCGGGTCGGGGTTTCGCCGCCGGCCGAAAGATATCGCGCAGGTTGAGCGTCACCAGCGCACCCTGAATGACCAGCAGCAGGCCCGGACGCAGCAGCTGCCCGAGGGACAGGCCGAAATCGGTCATCACCGTCCGTCCGCCGAGATAGCTGTGAGCCGGCTGATGGATCAAGGGAACCAGAACGATGTCCAGCGGCAGGCAAAGGATATAGGTGGCCGTCAGCATCACTGGCCTCAGGCGGCCCGTCCACGGTTCGAAGAACACCAGGAACACCAGGAAGATCTGCGAATAACCGGCCGAGCCGGTGGTGAAGGCGGTGATGGCCACCGCCGCCACCAGCGCCGCCAGGCGGCGGACGTCGGTCCTCTCCGGCCGCCACGCCGCCAGGGCCAGGCAGATCAGCGCCGCCGCCTGGGACGCGCGCAGGGCCAGGGTCAGGCCCAGAGCCAGCGCCTGGGCTAGGCCGTCGGGGATCAGACGCAGCTCGGGCGGCAAGGCGTGCAACAGCCGGATCAGCGGCCAGTAGGCTGTGGCGAAATAGAGGTCGGAAAAATAGCCCTTGCTGACCGCGACCGAGTATCGCGTCTCGTTGACGATGATCTCCATCGGCGAGCCGGAGCCGTAGATCGCCAGGGTGGCCAGATAGATCGCCACGCCGAACGCCAGGCACGCCAGCACCCAGGACCAGCGCCGTTGGACCAGAAACGGCAGGGCCACCAGCCCGAGGTAGGGCTTGAAATTGAACGACAGCGCCAGGGCGATCCAGCGCGGCCAGCGGCGGCGGAAGACGTCGCCATAGCCCAGGGCGAAGCAGGTGAAGCACGGGATCAGCAGATTGCCCCGCTCCAGCGCGTAAAGCATCGGCACGCCCAGGGCCATGGCGATCGCCCGCGGCGTCGCCGTCCGCGCATCGGCGATGCGGTAGGTCACCCAGAT
>CAIQDO010000312.1 GCA_903870555.1 uncultured Caulobacteraceae bacterium | reverse complement strand
GAGTCGCGGCTGACGACGTCCGCCAGGGCCTCCTCGCTCCAGCCTTCTGTCCCGGCCGGGCGCTCGGGGATGACCATGTAACGGATCTCGGCGGTGGAATCCCACACCCGCACCTCGGTCGCCTCGGGCAGGGTCAGGCCGAACTCCGCCATCACTCCCCGGGGGTCGATCACCGCGCGCGAGCGGTAGGGCGAGGACTTGTACCACACCGGCGGCAGGCCGAGCACCGACCAGGGGTAGCAGGAGCACAGGGTGCAGACGACAAGATTGTGGACCTGCGGCGTGTTCTCCACCGCCACCATGTGCTCGCCCTGCCGGCCGCCGTAGCCGAGTTCGGCGATGGCGGCGGTGGCGTCCGCCCGCAGCCGCGCAAGGTAGTCGGGATCGGTCCAGGCCCGGGCCACCACCCGGGCGCCGTTGCGCGGCCCCACCTTGTGCTCATAGGTGTCGATGATCGCGTCCAGCGCCGCCGGATCGACGATGCCCTTCTCGACCAGCAGCGATTCCAGGGCCTTGACCCGCAGGGCCATGTCCGACGGCGGCTCCTGGCCGTGGTCGTGGTGAGGATGGTCGTGCGCCATATCAGGACTCCAGGGCTGGGGCGGCCGGCGGCGGCGCGAACGGGCCGCCACTGGCGAAGGCGTGGGCGGCGAAGCGCTCGCCCATCCGCCGCAGACCGGCGGCGTTGGGGTGCAGACCGTCCGGAAGGTCGGCGAGGTCGGCCGTGTCGAACAGCGTCAGGCCGTCGAGATGATGCAGGTGGACGTCGCCGGCCGTACGGCGGCGGCCGACGATCGAGGCCAGCAGCCGCCGGACGCGGCGCAGGGTCAGGGCGCCGGGGGTCAACGCCGCCGGCCGCTCGACGACATACACCTTGGCGCCGTCGCTGAGCGTTGGACCCGGCGCGTCCTCGGCGACCGGACAGAGAATCGGCGAGACGATCAGGATCGGCGTCGCCGGCTTGGCGTCGCGGATGGTGTCGAGGAAACTGTGAACCGAGGCGACGAAGACGCGCTCGCGCATGCTGTCGGCATTGATCAGGTTGATGCCGAGCTTGAGGCTGATCAGGTCGAAGTCGCCATCCCGCAGGGTGCGCGCGACGAGGCCGTCGAGATGGCACTGCCCCGCGAAGCCCAGGGACGTCAGGTTGACGCCGGCGGCGCGGGCGGCGATGGCCGGCCAGGTCTCCGACGGCCCGTCGGCCTCCATGCCGTGGCTGATCGAGCTACCGTAATGGGCCCA
The DNA here is from genome assembly GCA_903870555.1 of uncultured Caulobacteraceae bacterium. Classification (GTDB taxonomy): domain Bacteria; phylum Pseudomonadota; class Alphaproteobacteria; order Caulobacterales; family Caulobacteraceae; genus Acaudatibacter; species Acaudatibacter boreus. Next base: position 614 of record CAIQDO010000312.1, on the reverse strand, counting down.
GGACCGTTGCGACGTCGCGGCCGGCGGCGGCCCGACGCCGTCGGCGCGCAGGGCGCGCAGCTGGACGGTCGCCGTGTGCGGAAGCCAGATCTCGACCACCTTGTCCCCGGCCGGCAGGTCGTCGAACACCACCCGCGACGCTTCGCCCGGGTCCATCGTCACCGTCAGCGATCCGGTCGACGCGTCGATCGCCAGGGTGGGACCGGCGTCGGCGAGGCGCCGGGCGACGAGGTCGCCGTCGATCAGAAGGTCGAAGGCGGACGCGCGGCGGTCGCGGCCGGGAAAGCGCAGCCCGGTTTCGACGACGTCGAGTTCGACCCGTCGCCCCGCCAGGCGCAGCCGCAGCCGCACGCCAGAGGGCATGGACGCCATCAGCTCGAGGGCGGGATCGGGCATCTGGGCCCGCGTCCAGGCGGGCAGCCGCCGCGGCGCCAGACCGTCGGCGGCGGGCGAGAGGTCCAGGGCGCCCGGGATCGACAGTGCTGGGTGGTCCCAGGGGATGACGGGCGGGCTCATGTCGCCGGCCGGGCGGCGGCGCGCCGGGCCGGCAGCCAGGCGTCGAGGCCGGGAACGTCGCGGCCGGGGGTCTTGGCCGCCTCGTCGGCGCGGCGCAG
>CAIQDO010000311.1 GCA_903870555.1 uncultured Caulobacteraceae bacterium | reverse complement strand
TACAGGATTTTCGCCGCTGAATTGATAATATGATCGATCGCCTGCATGGCGAAGTTGAAGGTCATGAACTCAATCACCGGGCGAAGTCCGGTCATGGCGGCTCCGACGCCAAGGCCCGTGAAACCATGTTCGGTAATCGGCGTGTCGATGACGCGCCTATCGCCGAACTCCTCAAGCAAGCCGCGGCTGACTTTATAGGCGCCCTGATACTGGGCGACTTCTTCGCCCATCAGAAATACCGACGGATCGCGCCGCATCTCCTCCGCCATGGCGTCGCGCAGCGCGTCGCGCACAGTGATTTTTTTCAAAGGCGTTCCTGCCGGCAGGTCCGGATCAGCCGCCTTTGACGTCGACGGCGGTGGATTGCCACGTTTGGGTTCCCGCTCGGCGGTTCGTTGGTCGGCGGGTTTAGTCAAGGCCGCATTCCCAGCGCCGCCAGAGAGGCGCGCGATCGGGCTGTTGACCTTCACCGCTTCGGTGCCTTCGGGGACCAGCAGGGCTTCCACGACCCCCTCGTCAACCGCTTCGACCTCCATGGTGGCCTTGTCGGTTTCGATCTCGGCTATGACATCGCCGGCCTGCACGGAATCGCCAACCTTCACGCACCATTTTGCAAGTGTGCCCTCCTCCATCGTTGGGGACAGGGCCGGCATCAGGACATCGGTGCTCACGCGCGGGCCTCGGCATAGACGTCGGTGTAAAGTTCGGCGGGCTCGGGTTCGGGCGCCGCGCGGGCGAACTCCGCGGCGTCGGCGACCAAGGCCTTGACCTCCGCGTCGATGGCCTTGAGAGCCGCTTCATCGGCCAGACCCTGCGATTCCAGCCGTTCCTGAAGGTGTTCGATCGGATCTCGTGTCTTTCGGACGGCGTCGACCTCTTCGCGTGTCCTGTACTTCGCCGGATCGCTCATCGAGTGGCCACGATAGCGATAAGTTTTCATCTCCAGAATGAACGGTCCGGAGCCGGATCGCGCGTGTTCGGCAGCGGCCAGGCCCGCCTCGCGCACTGCAACCACGTCCATGCCATCGACCTCAACTCCCGGAATGTTGAAGCTGGCGCCGCGCTTGTAGAGATGGGTCTCCGATGACGACCGGGCGACACTCGTCCCCATGGCGTACTGGTTGTTCTCGATCACATAGACGACCGGCAAGCTCCAGAGTTCGGCCATGTTGAAGCTTTCGTAAACCTGCCCCTGGTTGGCCGCGCCGTCACCGAAATAGACAAAGGCGACCTTGCCGTCCTGGCGGTAATGATTGGCCAGGCCCAGGCCGGTTCCGAGGCTGACCTGTGCGCCGACGATGCCGTGGCCGCCGTAGAAGCCCTGGCTGGCCGAGAACATGTGCATCGAGCCACCCTTGCCTCGGGAGACTCCAGCGCCGCGGCCGGTCAGTTCGGCCATCACGGCCTTGGGGTCGATGGAGGCGGCCAGCATATGTCCGTGTTCGCGATATCCGGTGATCACCTGATCCCCGTCACGCTTCGCGGCTTGCATCCCAACGGCGATCGCTTCCTGGCCAATGTAGAGGTGACAAAAACCGCCTATCAGCCCCATGCCGTAAAGCTGCCCTGCCCGTTCTTCGAACCGCCGGATCAGAAGCATTGACCGGTAGTAGGACAGCAGGTCTTCCTTGCTGGGTGAAGCGGGCCCAGCCGGCTCCTTGGCCTTGGAACTCTTAGAAGCGCTCTGGCGCGCCATGCGCATCTCCAACGAGGAAGCAGATCACAGGCGCCGCGGCGCCGGCTCAGCCGTGCACGGCAGGATCTCGGATTACATAGTCACCCGAGCCGATAAAGCCTAACGCCTCATGAGCCCGTTCCTCAAGAAGGTCCAGCGACAGGCTGCCGTCGCGCAGAAAGTGCGCCTTCAGCTCAAGCGCCGCGCGCTCGGCCTGGAGGCCGTCCAGTTGTTGCTGCTTTTCGATCAGCGCCTCCCGTCTCTGATGGGCTAGCAGGATTCCGCGTTCGCCTGTCAGGTCGTGAACGGTAAAGAAAACGATGAAGAAAGCCAGGGCCGCGGTTGGCATGTAGGTCTTCAGGCTAAAGAACATGGGCCGACAACTCACTTCAATACCGACACAAGGATGCTGAGGCTTTCGGTTTAACGAAACGCTAACAAAGGCCTCCGGCCAGTCATTTCAGTCCATATTTAGAGGCTGTACCCCTTAAGAGAATGACCAAGCAAGCGGTCCCACAACGGGCTCTAACGGAGGTTGCGCAAGGCGGCCTTGCCCGCATAGATCGCCTGATCGCCCAATTCCTGTTCGATCCGTAGGAGTTGGTTGTATTTGGCAAGCCTGTCCGAACGCGCCAGGGATCCCGTTTTGATCTGCCCACAGTTGGTGGCGACTGCCAGGTCGGCGATCGTCGAGTCCTCTGTTTCACCCGATCTGTGGCTCATCACGGCCGTGTAGGCGTTCCTGTGGGCCATATCCACCGCGTCTAGCGTCTCCGAAAGCGTCCCGATCTGGTTGACCTTTACGAGGATCGAGTTGGCGAGGCCCTTCGAAATTCCCATGGCCAGACGCTTGGGATTGGTCACGAACAGGTCGTCACCGACGAGTTGGACCTTGCCGCCGAGAACTCGCGTCAGCTCCGCCCAACCTTCGAGGTCGTCTTCCGAGCAGCCATCTTCGACCGAGACGATCGGGAAGCTTTCGACCAGCCCTGCCAGGTAGTCGACCATGGCCGCGGCCTCGAGCGTTTTGCCCTCGCCCTCAAGATGATAGAGGCCGTCGCGGAAAAACTCTGTGGCGGCCACGTCCAGTCCGAGAGTGAAGTCCTTGCCGGCGATGTAGCCCACGCTCTCGCCCGCCTGGACGATAAAGGCAAGGGCGTCCCGCGCGCTACCGAGGTTCGGAGCGAAGCCGCCTTCGTCCCCGACATTGGTGTTATGACCAGCGGCCTTGAGGGCCTTTTTCAAGCCATGGAAAATTTCCGACCCCATCCGCAGCGCCTCGGAGAAGGTCTCGGCGCCCGTCGGCAGGATCATGAACTCCTGGATGTCGATGGGATTGTCGGCGTGAGCGCCGCCATTGATGATGTTCATCATCGGGGTCGGCAAGACCCGGGCGGCGACTCCACCGACGTACTTATAGAGTGGCAGACCGGCCGACTGCGCCGCGGCCTTGGCCGTGGCGAGGCTGACGCCGAGAATGGCGTTGGCGCCCAGCCGGCTTTT
>CAIQDO010000310.1 GCA_903870555.1 uncultured Caulobacteraceae bacterium | reverse complement strand
GAGGCCGACCACCAGCACCTTTCGCTCCGTCGGCGGCAGGGGCAGGGGCCTTCGCAGGTTCAGCGGGTTCCAGCGGGTGAGCAGAGAGTAGATCTCGAAGCCCCAGGGCAGGGCCAGGACGTCCTTGAGAACGCGCGTCTCGACCTGGGGAATGTCGACAGGCTCCTGCTTCTGGAAGATGCAGGACTTCATGCAGTCGTTGCAGATTCGGTGGCCCGTGGCCGCGCACATCGGGTTGTCGATGGTCACCAGGGCCAAGGAGCCGATGGTCAGGCCCTGGCTGGCGGTGAGGTTGAGTTCGGAGATCTTCTCGTCCAGAGGGCAGCCGGCCAGGGGCGCGCCAAACGGGCTGGGCTTGAAGGCGCCGGTCTTCTCCTTGAGGCCGGTGGAGCAGCTGTCTTTGCCCTGCTTGTGGCACCAGATGCAGTAGTTGGCCTGGTCGAGGGCGCCGACGGTGTCGGTCCCCTTGTCGGTCAGGGCGAAACCCTCGCGCCGGCGGCGGTGGGCGGTGGAGAAGCCAAACGCCGGCACGCCTGCGACCGGGTCGTCCTCGACCGGCACGAGGTGCATCGGATCGACCTTGTGCGGAACCTTGAACAGCACCCCGGCGTGGTGACGTTCGATCCCCTCCGGCGCGAGCGTCGCCCAGGCGGCGTAGCGCGAGGCCAGCTCCAGGGCGTCGGCGTGCGTTTCCTCCTCCGTCATCCACGCCTCGACCTCGCGGGCGAAACTCGCCTCGGTCAGTTCGCCGCCCAACAGACTCTCAAGTTCGCCGCGCAGGGCGTCGCCATCGAAGCCGGCCGCCCCGGCGGCATGCTTCTTCACCGCGCGGCGCTGCACGAACAGCCGCTTGACCAGATAGATCGGCGCCAGGTCCTCACGGCCCACACGCAGGGTTCTGAGATCGGTCTCGACGCCGAACAGTTCGGCCAGGAAGGTCTCGACGAAAGGCGCGAGTTCGACCAGCAGGTCCGATTCCTCGCCGCGGGAGAGGGCCTCCGGCGCGGCGCGCGCGGTCAGCAGGCGATCCTTCAGGCCAGGCTCGTCGGCGCCCAGCCAGTCAAGGAAGTCGGAGTCGAGGCGGAGGAGGCCGTCGCGGTCATGCAGGCCGCCGAAGGTGGCGTCGAAGCCGAGGACGAGGGGGGCGGTCATGGGCAACTTTCAGTGACGGAGTGAGGCCCTTGGGGGCGGGGCGCCTCACGAACCGGCCCCGTTACGCTGGCCCGAAGGCGCCGTCGGCCGTCAGGAGCCTTGGCCGGGAGCCGGACTGAAGTACTTTTCGAACTTACCTGTTTCAGCGTCGTACTGGGCGCGGTCGGCTGGTGGCTCGCCCTTCAGGGTGATGTTCGGCCAGATCTTGGCGTAGTCGGTGTTGATCTTCAGCCACTTGCCGTCGGGCTCATCCTCGGTGTCGGGCTTAATGGCGTCCACGGGGCATTCCGGCTCACACACGCCGCAATCGATGCACTCGTCCGGGCTGATCGCCAGAAAGTTCTCACCCTCGTAGAAGCAGTCCACCGGACAGACTTCGACGCAGTCCATGTACTTACATTTGATACAGGCGTCGGTGACGATGTAGGTCATGCTATGGGCCTGAGTAGCGCCGCCGACCGGCGGCGGGAGTTGCCGCGGCCCGCCCCAATCGGTCGGGGCTGCGCACCGCGCGCTGAGTTGAAAGGCATCGGTCGATTCCGTTCCGCTGTCGAGCCTCGCGGATTGTTCCCGGCAATGCAGAGACGGACGGCGGGTTCAATCGCGATAGCCGCGCCTTGTCAACCCGGCAGCCTGACGGGCTCGCGAGAATGTCTTGAAGCCGTCATCGAAGCGGGGGATGGTCCGGCCACATTGGGGATTGGGATGAGGAACGGTATGCGGCGGACACAAAAGGGCGGGTTGGTGTTCGCGGGGCTCCTGGGCATGGCTCTGGCCGCACGCGCGCAGGACATCACCCCCACGGGCCAGACCCTCACGCCGACCGCCGCCCCTGGCGCTATCTTTCAGCCGCTCAATCCGGGCCTGCCCGACGATCCGGCCTTCACCGCCGGCCAGGCCGCGGGCGTCGCCCTGTCACCCGACGGCAAGACTCTCCTGATCGTCACCAGCGGCTTCAACCGGGTCTTCGGGCCGGACGGCAAGTTCTTCCCGGCCAGGTCGCGGGAGTATGTCTTCGTATGGGATGTGTCTGGGGCCAAGCCGGTTCAACGCCAGGCCATCGCCATCGACAACGCCTTCCTTGGCCTGACCTGGGCGCCAAAGGGCGACCGGTTCTTTGTGTCCGGCGGCGTCGACGACAAGATCGTCGAATATGTTACGGCCGGCGCGGGTTTCGCACCGGGGCGCAGCTTTGCCTTGGGTCACAAGGCCGGTGTCGGCCTGCGCGTTCGGCCGGAGGCGGCCGGCGTCGCGGTCAGCCCGGATGGCCGCAGGCTGCTGGCTGCCAACATTCAGAACGATTCGGTCAGCCTGGTCGATCTCGTCACTGGCGCGGTCATCGAGCAGGACCTTCGTCCGGGCGTGATCGATCCCGCCAGGATCGGCGAAGCGGGCGGGACCTTCCCGCGCGCCGTGGCGTGGACCTCCGACAGCCGGGCCTACGTCGCCAGTGAGCGCGACCGAGAGATCATTGTCCTTGACATGATAGGGGGCGCTGTAAAGGTCGGGACGCGCATCCGCACGGTCGGCCAACCTGTCGCGCTATTGAAGGGCGCTGGGCGCCGCCTGTTCGCGGCGCTCGACAACACCGATTCCGTGGCGGTGATCGACACCAGCGACAACCGGATCGTCGAGACGATTCGGACCGCGGGTCCGGCCGGCTGGACGACAACCGCCGGTCTGGGCGGCGCCGGTTCGAATGCCCTGGCGCTGTCTCCCGACGGGGCCACCTTGCTGGTGGCCAATGGCGGCGAGAACGCCGTGGCGGTGGTTAAACTGGACGCCGCGGCGTCCGGCGCGGCGCTGACGGGTCGCAAGGCCAAGGGCAAACACCGGGACGCTGACGGCGATGGCGACGACGACAACGCCCCGGCGGCGACGGGGTCGACGGTCGTCGGCCTGATCCCCACCGGCTGGTACCCCACCGGCGTGGCCGTGCGCCCTGACGGGGGGCAGATTTATGTGGTGAATGGCAAAAGTAACACTGGACCGGTTCCTGGCGGTTGCCGCGACAGCCTGGTTTCCGACGCCCACGCGGACGACCCGTGCAAGGCGCGCAACCAGTATGTCTGGCAGCTGGAGAAGGCGGGTTTCCTGACCCTGGCGCCGCCGACGGCGGAGACCCTGCCAGCTCTGACGCGGCAGGTCGCGATCAACAACCACGTGACCGATGAAGTCGCGCCGGCCGACGTAGCCAAGATGGCCTTCCTGAAGGCGCACATCCGGCACGTCATCTACATCGTGAAGGAAAACCGCACCTACGATCAGGTCCTTGGCGACCTGGAGGTGGGCGACGGCGATCCCAAGCTGGCGATTTTCGGCCGACGGCTGACGCCCAATTTGCACGCCCTGGCGCGCAATTTCGTTGACCTGGACCGTTTCTTCGACAGCGGCGAGAGCAGCAACACCGGCTGGAACTGGACCACCGCCGGCCGCACCAATGATTGGACCGAGCGCGAGGCGCCGGTGAACTATGCCGACCGCGGTCTGCAGTATGACCAAGAGGGCGCCAACCGGAACGTCAATGTCCGCTTCGCCTCGTCCGCTGAACGGGTGAAACACAATCCGCTCGGGCCGACCGACGCCAATGTCCTGGCTGGCGCGCGCGACGTCGGGGCCCCCGACGGTCCGGCGGGCGATGCTGAGCATGGCTACATCTGGGATCGGGCCCTGACTGCCGGCCTGACCGTGCGCAATTGGGGCTTCTACGGCGACCTGTCGCTTTATTTTCCGGCGGCCGGGGCCGCCCGCACCCCGCTTGAGCGCGAGCCCTGGAAGACCGGCCTGAGCGTGTTCACCACCACCAAGGCGTCCCTTGCGTCCCTGACCGACCCATACTTCCGGGGCTTCGATCAGTCATTCCCGGATTTCTGGCGGTATCGCGAGTGGGAGAGGGAGTTCGACGGGTTCGTCGCCACTGGCTCCGCGCCCAACCTGATGATGGTGCGTCTGGCGCACGATCACACTGGCGACTTCGGCAAGGGCATCGATGGGGTCAATACCGTCGAAACCGAATTGGCCGACAACGATTATGCGGTTGGCATGCTGGTGGAGAAGGTCGCTCACAGCCCGTTCGCGAAGGACACCCTGATCTTCGTCATCGAGGACGACGCCCAGGATGGACCCGACCACATTGACGCCCACCGGTCGGTGCTTTTTGTCGCTGGCCCCTATGTGAAGCATGGCGCGGTGGTCTCGCACCGTTACGCCACGGTCAATGTGCTCAACACTATCGAGGCGTTGCTGGGGACCGGCCCGATGGGCCTGAACGATGCCCTGGCCGAGCCGATGGCCGAGATTTTCGACACCGCTCAGGCCGATTGGACCTTCACCGCCACCGTGCCGGCGGTGCTGCGGAAGACTGCCCTGCCGCTACCGCCTGTGACGACCGCTGAGGCCGGCTGCCCGATCCGCTCCCGAAGCGGGGCCTATTGGGCGGCGGCGATGGCCGGCCAGGACTTCTCGCGCGAGGACCACCTCGACACCGCCCGCTTCAATCTGGCGCTGTGGAAGGGACTCAAGGGCGCAGCGCCCTATCCCGAGGGCCGTGACGGGCGGGACTTGCGGGCCGACCGCGGCCGGTTGCTGGCCGCCGCCGCGGCCTGCGACTGACGAGCGGGCTCAGGCGCGGCGCGCCCCATGGTGGGCGCGCTTGACCGCCCCCTCGGCCTTGTTGAGCGCCCGAGTCAGGCGGCCGAGGATCAGGGCTCTGTCCTCGTCGCTGGCGGCGCCGGCCAGAACGCCCTCAAGATCGCCGAGCAGGGCGGCGCGGTCATTGTGCCAGTCGAGCGCGGCCGGGGCGTGGCCGGCCAGACGCGTCGGGGCGGGCAGGGCGGCTCTGGCTGTCCCTGCGACGAGATCGTAACGGCCGTCCATCTCTGCCACGACGACGGTCGGGTGCGCCCCTTCCGCCGTCTTCAATCGCGTCTCCAGAGCGCGTAGCGATCCGGGCTCTCCATGGTCGAGGAACAGGGCTTTGCGCACCGGGCCGCGCGCCTTGGCCCAGGCGACAAGGGCCGTGGCGTCGGCGTGGCCCGAATAGACGTCCATCACTCGGATCCGCGCGGCGACCTTGATCTCATCGCCACGGATACGCACGCGCTGGGCGCCGTCCGCCAGCAGTCGTCCGAGCGTGCCCATCGCCTGGAAGCCCGCCAGCAGCACCGTGGCGTGACGGTTCCACAGCCAGCGTTCAAGGTGCTTGCGGATGCGGCCGGCATCGCACATGCCGCTGCCGGCCATGATGATGTGCCAGCCGGTGACGCGGTCGAGCGTGTCGCTGTCCCAGGGCTTTTCCAGGAATTTCAGCCGCTCTGAGGCCCGGACGCTCTCGAACGGGTTGGCGCCGACAGCGGGATTCCAGCCGCGCTGGTGGAAGATCTTGGTCGCCTTGATCGCCAATGGCGAGTCCAGGAAGATGTCCGCCTCAGGGATTTCGCCAGCGTCCATCAGGGTGAGGATGTCGGCCAGCAATTCCTGCGATCGCTCGACCGCGAAGGCCGGGATCAGCAACGGGCCGCCGGCTTGCTGCGCGGCGTTCAGTTCGTCCGCCAGCATGGCGCGCCGTTCCGCCCCGCCCACTACCGTCCGCTCACGGTCGCCATAGGTCGATTCCAGGATCAGGTAGTCGACGCCCGAGGGGCCGTCGGGATCGGGGGAAAAGTCGCTGTCGCCCGCGCCGAGGTCGCCGGAGAACAGCATCGTCGTCATGCCGTCGCCGGTGGTCAGCCTCAGTTCGATCGAGGCGGAGCCGAGGATGTGCCCAGCCTCCCAGTAGACGGCTTCGACGCCGTCGAGGATCCTCACGGCCTCGCCCAGCTTGACGCGCTTGAACTGCGTCATCACCCGCTGGGCGTCCTCGGTGTGATAGATCGGCTCGACTTCCGGCCGCCCCCGGCGGAGGTTGCGGCGGTTGAGGTGTTCGACCTCGGTCTCCTGGATGCCGGCCGAGTCGGCCAGCAGGATTTCGCACAGGTCGCGGGTGGCTGCGGTGGCCCAGATCGGGCCCCGGAAGCCGGCCTTCATGAGCTTGGGCAGCAGGCCGCTGTGATCGATGTGCGCGTGGGTCAGCAGCACGGCGTCGACCTTTTCCGCGCGGAACGGGAAGTCCTGGTAGTTGAGCTCCTTCAGGGTCTTGGAGCCCTGGAACATGCCGCAATCGACCAGGATCACGCCGCCCGGCGTCTCCAGGCGCATGCACGAACCGGTTACGCAGCCGGCGGCGCCATAGAAGGTGAGATCGAGGCTCATGGCGAGATCCGTTTCAGGGCATCGGCGAGGTCGGCCGCCATGAAGGCGACCGTCGTCGGGTTCGGACGACAGTCGGTCGAGACGATTCGGCGCGCCCCCGTGGCAATCAGGCGGGCCTGGGTAGCGTCGTCGAACAGCGCGTGGACGATGGCGAGATCGATGGCCGCAGCGCCGAGCGCGCGCAGGGTCTCGATCGCGCGTTCCAGCGTCGCGCCCGACGAACAGATATCGTCGAGCAGGATCACCGGCCGTCCCGCCACCCGAGCGGGGTCGCACACGGTCAGCGACACGTCGCGGTCGCCGCGGCGGATCTTGGTCAGGGCGATCGAATCCACGCCGAGGATTTGCGCCAGGGCCGCCGCCCAAGGGGTCGCTTCCGCGTCGGGACCCACGACAAGCGTGGCGGGGTCGACCGGAGTCAGCGCGCGCCCGAGGGCGTCGGCGGCGGACACCACCTCGACCTGCGCGCCGGCCAAAACGGCCGAAAGGTCCAGGGTGCGGTGCAGGTGCGGCTCGACGGTCACCACCGCCTCGAAACGCTCGCCCAGCAATCGGCCGACGACATCGCGGCTGAGCGGCTCGCCGGGTTGGAAGACGACGTCCTGCCGCAGGTAGCAGAGATAGGGCGCGACCAGGACGATCCGCCTCGCACCGCGGCGGCGCAGGGCGTCGGCCGCCAACAGCAGGGGCAGGATCTTGTCGTCGGGCGACCACAGAGACCGGTAGATCGCGACGACCCCATCCGCCGGGGCCACGCGCGGCAGACCCTCGCCGTCGGGAAACCGATGCAGATCGATCGCCGCGAGCGGGACGTCGACCGCCTTGGCCAGCCGCGAAGCCGGTCCGGTTTCGTCCGGGAAGGTATGGATGGCGGTGATCACGCCTCCACCCTCACGCCGCAATCCTCGCCTGCCGCGTCGACGGCGAAGCGGAAATCGGCCGGCTCGGACCCGTGGATGCGGTACAGGGTCTCGCCGGCCCGCACGGGATCGCCGGCTCGAAACATCATGTCCAGGCCTGCCCCAGGGTCGTCGGGCGCCCCCGCGAGCCGCGCGACCCCGGCGATCCTCAAGCAATCGATGGCGGCCACCCGTCCGGAGCGCGTGGCGACGACCTCGTGGGTCAATGACCCAGGCCGCCCGTCCACTGGCGACGCCCCTTGGGCCTCGATCATCGCCTGCATCTTCCGCAAGGCCGAACCGTCGTTCAGCAGCGCCAGAGCCCGGGCCTCGCCCTCGCCTAGTCCGACCTCAGGATCGGCCTCGATCAGTCGCCCCGCCAGGCGAATTGCCTTGTCACGCAGGTCGACGGGGGCTTCGGCCCGACGTTCGAGCACAGACATCACGTCCCGCGCCTCCAGCACCGGACCGATGCCGCGGCCGATTGGCTGCGATCCGTCCGTGACCAGCACCTCCAGCGACAGGCCCGTGCGCCGCGCGACGAAGGTGAACAGTTTGCGCAGAGACAGGACGGCGCCGGCGTCGCGGACCTTGGCGGTTGGGCCGATCGGCACATCGAGCACCAGATGATTGGAGCCGGCGGCGATCTTCTTCGACAGGATCGACGCCACCATCTGCTCGGGGGTGTCGACCGAAAGCGGGCGCTCGACGGAGATCAGGACATCGTCGGCCGGTGACAGGTTCACCCGTCCACCCCAGATCACGCAGGCGCCACAGGTCTCGACGACCCGCCGCATGGCCGTCTCATCGAGGTCCACCCGCGCCAGCACCTCCATGGTGTCCGCGGTGCCCGCGGGAGAGGTAATCGCCCGCGACGAGGTCTTGGGCATCTTCAGCCCGTGGGCGGCCACGATCGGCGTGACGATCAGGGATGAGCGATTGCCCGGAATGCCGCCAATGCAGTGCTTGTCGACGACCAGAGGATAGTCCCAGATGAGCCGGCCACCCGCCGACACCATCGCCCGGGTCAGGGCCAACGTCTCCTCGGGCGTCATCAGGCTGGCGCAGGCGATCAGGAAGGCGGCGACCTCCATGTCGGACCAGCGATGGGCGGCGAGGTCGCGGGCGATCTCATCGTAGTCACTTTGCGACAGGGTGGCGCCGCCGATCTTGGCGCGGACGGAGTCCAGGCTCCGCGGCGGCCGGGCGGGCAGAATCTCGACCGGGTCGCCAGTCCTCACGCCAAGACGATGGAACAGAGGCTGGGGCAGGCCGATCTCGTCCGGCCCGACCACAGCCGGGTCGTCGCAGATCATCGGTGAGGCCAGCAGGCATTTGCCTGCGCCGCGAACCTCGACTCGCCGCAGGCCAAGAAGCCGTCCCGGGCGTAAGGCCAAGCAGTCACGCGACAGCAGGACCACGTTCTCGCGGATCGTGTCGAAGGGCAGGGCCTTGGCCAGCAGCCGCCCCGAACGCGCCGACGACGGCTGAACGGCCGATTGGCTGAGGACAGTTAACGCCATGAACGCTCCATTGGCCGACTTGGGCGTCGGTCTCTCTGACAGGCATCCTACACGGGCGGTCGGCGGCGTCCTTGATTTCGATCCGCGATCGCCTGGGCGACTTCAGGCTGGCGCGATCTCCGCCAGCACCGCGCCGATCTCATCGTGCAGCACGATGTCCGCGAAATCGTCCTGATCGGTGGGCTCGCGGTTGACGATGGCCAGGGCGGCGCCGTTGCGTTTGGCCATCAGTGGCAGGCCGGCCGCCGGATAGACCACCAGCGATGAACCGAGCACCAGGAACAGGTCGCAGGCGAGGGTGGCGGCCTCGGCGCGGGCGACCGGTTCGGCCGGCATCGCCTGTCCGAAGGAAATGGTGGAGCTTTTGACCAGACCGCCGCACGCCCGGCACGCGGGAATCACGCCTCGCTCAAGAAAGGGGCCCTTCAGGTCGGCCAGTTCGTGGCGCAGGGCGCAGACCAGGCACTTGGCGTAGCCGGCATTGCCGTGAAGTTCGATCACGCGATCGTCGGGAATGCCCGACTCCTGGTGCAGGTTGTCGACGTTCTGGGTGATCACGACCGTGACCTTGCCGCTCGCCACCATGCGGGCGACGGCGTTATGGCCGGCATTCGGGCTGGCGCCGGTCCAGCCCGCCGCGCCCGAGAACACGCGGGTCCAGCCTTC
>CAIQDO010000309.1 GCA_903870555.1 uncultured Caulobacteraceae bacterium | reverse complement strand
GGCAGGTCGACGCCGAGGGGGCGGTCCTCGTGCAGCTCGACCTTCACCCGCATGCCGTCGTGCAGAAAGCGCACCTGATCCTCGCCGACGAAATCCTTGCGCAGCTCGATCTGCTCGTAGGTGACCTCGTCCATGAACACCAGCAGGTCGTCCTGCTCGTAGAGGTACTGGAAATCCTTTCGGTCGAGGCTGACGCGATCGACCTTGTCCTCGGAGCGGAAGCGTTCGTTGAGCTTGCTGCCGGTGACGAGGTTCTTCAGTTCCATCTGGTTGAAGGCGCCGCCCTTGCCGGGCTTCACATGGGCGATCTTCACCGCCCGCCAGATGCCGCCCTGGTGCAGGATGACGTCCCGGACGCGGACTTCGTTGCTTCCAACTGAGGGCATGGGCTCGCTTATATAGGGGAAAAGGCGCGGGAAATCGGCGGCGGACCCTAGTGGAGGGGGGCTCTCAAGGCAAGGCGACGGCCGGCCGGCTTCAAATCACCGGCCGATCGGCGAGGCCCAGGGCGATTTCGCGGTTGAAGGCGGCGACGGCCGCCGCCGGGCCGTCCGGGTGGGCCCATACTCCGGCGGACACCGCCAGGAAGTCGGCGCCGGCCTTCACCAGAGGGCGGCAGTTATCAACGGTGATCCCGCCGATGGCGACGCAGGGGGTGAGCATGGTCTCCTGCCAGATCTCAAGGATCTCCGGATCGGGCCGGTGGGTGGTGGCCTTGGTGCCGGTTTCGAAGAAGGCGCCAAAGGCGACGTAATCGGCGCCGGCCTCGGCGGCGTCCATCGCCAGGTCGCGACTGTCGTGGCACGTGACGCCGACGATGCGGTCCGGTCCCATCGCGCGGCGGGCGGCGTCGAACGGGCCGTCGGACTGGCCGATATGGACGCCGTCGCAGTCCAGCCGCGCGGCCAAGGCCGGGTTGTCGTTGAGGATCAGGGCCACATCGCGGGCGACGCACAACGGCTTCAGCGCCGCGACGTTTGCGGCGAGCACATCCTCGGACACGTCCTTGAGGCGAAGCTGCAGCGCCCCGACGTCGCCGCCCTGCAGGGCCTGGGCGAACCGCGCGGCGAACGCGGCGGGATCGTCGATGATCGGCGGGGTGATCAGGTAGAGGCGGCAAAGGAGAGCGGACATGCCGCCTTGTGCCCCGAAAATCGCCGGCGCGGTAGCCGGCTAAATCATGCCTGAATGGCTCCAATGCTGTCAAAAACGTGTTCGGTTTCGGGCAATTTCCTGCCCTTGCGTAACACTGTCCACTGCAATGACGCCGCTTACGACGGGAGGCCGCCTTTTGGGTGGGCGTCGCCGGCTCAGGCCGGGTCCGTCGGATCCTTGCCAGGCAGGGCGACAAAGAAGGATTTCGCTGTCGCCTTGAACACCGGCAGGCCCTCGCAGCGGGCGGAATGGGCGGCCAGGGCCGGCCAGTCAGCGAGCCTGAAGACGTCGCCATTCGATTCCGACAAGAACCTCAGGGCGCAGCCGACCATGATGTCGCCGTGGGTCAGGGACTCGCCGAAAAACCACGGTCCGCCCGCCGTCGCGCGCTGGGCCTCCAGGACGTCGAGCACGTCGCCGATCTGGGTGCGGCAGCGATCGATCCACATCGGCGTCGCCCGTTCATGCAGCACGCGCTCATAGACCAGGTTGACGGCCTTGTCGGCAAGGCCCGATGCCAGGGCGGCCAGCTTGAGAACCCGCCGCCGCTGGACGCCTCGCGTCGGCGCCAGCACCCGGTGCTCCTCGGCCATCAGGTCGAGGGCGTCGAGGATGGCGCCGCTCTCGATCAGCACTTCGCCGTCGCCCAGCACCAGGGTCGGCACGCGGCGGAGGGGATTGTATTCGGCGATGGCGTCGGCGTCGGCGAACACCGACCAGGGGCGGTGCTCGAACGGCAGTCCGTAAAGCGTCAGCGCGATGGCGACGCGGCGGACGAACGGGCTGTCGTACTGGCCGATCAGGATCATGGGTTTGGCGATCATGGTCGGATGATCGCCGGGGTCGATGAACCTTTCAAGACCGTCTGGATCTCGCGGACACCCTTCCCCTCGCCCCCGCTCTGCGGCTAATTCGCACCATGACAAAGCCCGTCCCCGCCGAATGGTCCCCGCACCGCGCCATGTGGGTGGGTTTCCCCAGCCATGATGAGCTTTGGCAGGACAACCTTGATGAGGCGCAGCGCGAGGTGGCCCTGCTCGTCCACGCCCTGGCGGGGCCTGGGCGGGAGCACGTCAAGCT
>CAIQDO010000308.1 GCA_903870555.1 uncultured Caulobacteraceae bacterium | reverse complement strand
GGGGAAGGTGAAGGCCCCGGCGCCGCAATAGAGATCGGCGATCTTCTTCGCCCCGACGGCGGCCTCCAGGGCGAAGGCGACCATGGCCGCCTCGGCCTGTGGCACGGCCTGGAGGAAGGCGCCCGGCGGCAGGTCGACCGTGGCCGGCCCCATCCGCACCGATGCGGGGCGGGACTCATAGATCACCTCCCCCGCCAGGGTGACCCGGGCGACGTCGACTTCGGCCGCCACGCGCGCCGCGCGCATCCGCGCGTCGGCCGACAGGCCGCCGCTGCGCCGTTCGACGCCGGTGATGTCGATGTCGAGGCCCGTGAGGGTGGCGGTGACGTGCAGGGTCGGCGCCGACTTGGGATGCTCGAGGAAGGGATCGGCGATCCGGCGCAGGGCCGGCAGGGCGGCGACCAGACGGGGATCCGCGATGACGCAACCGTCCAGGGCGGTCAGGCGCCACGACCGCCGCGCCTTGAAACCGAGCACAACCGTGCGGCCCTCGCGGCGGGCGTGCAGGGCCATGCGGCGGCGCGAGCCGGGCGGCGAGGCGAAGATCGGCAGATATTCGGTGTCGATGCGCGCCCGGCCAAGGGCCACGCGGATCTGGTCGACCTTCCAGTCGAGGTAGGGGCCCGCGGCCCAGTGCTCCAGGGCGCAGCCGCCGCAGTCGCCGAAGTGGGCGCACGGGGCGGTCACGCGGTCAGCACTGGGCTCCAGAACCGCGACCAGTTCCCCGCGTTCGCCCGACATCAGAGCCGACACCCGCTCGCCCGGCAGGGTCAGGGGCACGAAGACGCGGCCGGACAGGCCGTCGCCCTGGCCGCCGATCGAGCTGATGTCGAGCTCCACGGGATCGGACGAGGGAGGGCTCTCATAGCCGGAAACAGGAGGTCTGCTCATTGAAGGCGCTCCGATCAGCGCGACGCCCCGCCATGGCGGCGTCGCCGGGACGCGAGTTGCGCCGGCCGCCGCGCGGAAGCGCCGCCCCTCAATGCCCGTCCGGGCGTCGATCCACAAGGGGCGAGGAAAAGGGCCTGACGCCTGTCACGCCGGTTCCAGCGTCAGCGATCGTCGCTGCAGGGCGAGAACGCCGGCCAGTTCCCGTCGCGCACGCTCCAGTCGGACCTTGATCGACCCTGGACTGGACCCGCAGACATTGGCCGCGGCGCGGTGGCTCAGGCCGGCGGCGACGACCAGGGCGAGAACCTCGCGGCGGTCCGCGGGAAGCTGGGCGAGGGCCTTGCGAAAATCCCCGAGATCCAGGCGTGACGTCACCCCGCCGGAGGCGGCGTCCTCACGCGCATGAAAGCGCTGGCAGACGATGGCGAAGGCCCAGACCGTCGGATCGTCGCCAGGAGCCAGGGAACGGCGTCCCTCCCAGGCCGCGACGACGCAGTCGCGGGCGAGGACCTCGGCCCTGACCGGGTCGACACAAAGGCAGCGCGCCAGGGCGCGCATGGCGGGAATGAGCGCGATCAGCTCGGCGGCGCCGCAGCGGGGGTCGGCGTCGCGGGAAATGCACGCAATCATGGCCACGTCCCTCTGGCGGTCGACCGCGCGCGCCATGTCCGCAAAAGGCGGATGGACCGATCCGCGGCGACACCGTGGCTACGCTAGTCCAACCCTCGCGGCGGGACAGGCTCGGAATCTACTCAGACCCGGCTTCAGGCTCGGGCCGGGGACGAGACAGCCCGTTCAGGCCGAACGCCTTCAGCAGCGCCAGTTTCAGCCGGAAGACGGCGGCCGAAACGACAAGCAGCACCACGCCCTGGACGGCGAACAGAGTCAGGCTGGTCGGCGAGAACAGGGTCTTGGCCGAATAGTCGTTATGCAGTTCGACGCCGAACGTGACGACGGCGACCAGCAGGCAGGCGACCAGAACCCAACGATAGCGCTTCAGGATCAAGGGCAAGGCGAGCATGGATTCCAGCAGCGGCTCGTTGCGCAGCATGATGTGGAAGACATCCCCAAGCACGTTCGCCATCGCCTTCACCTCCCGCCGCCGATCGATCGGGGCGTCCCGTAAGGCTCGACACCCGCATCCGATGCACGGCCTTGACGCAGATCAAGGCTCGCCCGTCACGGCCTGTCAACCTTGTTGGACACAACCGGGGGTCCAAGTCGTGCGTGTTCTACTCATCCATCCCAACTATCATTCCGGCGGCGCGGAGATCGCCGGCAACTGGCCGCCAGCCTGGGTGGCCTATCTGGCCGGAGCGCTGAAGGGGGCCGGGTATCCGGACATCCGCTTCATCGACGCCATGACCAACGATCTGACGGAGGACCAGCTCCGGGCGATCCTGGCGGCGGAAAAGCCCGACGTGATCGGCGCCACCGCCATCACCCCATCGATCTACAAGGCCGAGCGCCTGCTTCAGATCGCCAAGGAAATGCACCCGAACGCGGTGACGGTGCTGGGCGGCATCCACGCCACCTTCATGTACCAGCAGGTGCTCACCGAGGCCCCGTGGATCGACGCCATCGCCCGCGGCGAGGGCGAGGAAATTCTCGTCGACCTGGTCAAGACCGTCGACGAGGGCCGCTGGCCCCAGGATCGCGACCAGATCAAGGGCATCGCCTATCTCGAAGGTCTCGACGAGGATGGAAATGGCCGGGTCGTCGCCACCGCCGCCGCCCCCACCGTCAAGGATCTCGATTCCATCAAGGCCGACTGGGGCATCCTTGAGTGGGATAAGTACAACTACATCCCGCTCAATCGTCGCGTCGCCATCCCCAACATGGCCCGGGGTTGCCCGTTCACCTGCTCGTTCTGCTCCCAGTGGAAGTTCTGGCGCGACTATCGGATCCGCGACCCCAAGAAGGTCGTCGATGAGATCGAGGACCTCTACAAAACCTACGATGTCCGCTTCTTCATCCTGGCCGACGAAGAGCCGACCATCAACCGCAAGAAATTCGTTCAGTTCTGCGAAGAGCTGATCGCTCGTGGGCTGCCCGAAAAGGTCAACTGGGGAATCAACACT
>CAIQDO010000307.1 GCA_903870555.1 uncultured Caulobacteraceae bacterium | reverse complement strand
TTTCGTCTGCTTGGCGGGGCCCTGACACGAACCGTGCAGCAGACAAGTCTGTCGGGGCTCGACCGTCTGCTCGGCTTCGCCATCGGCCTGGTGCGCGGCGTGGTCGTGCTCGGCGCCTTCGCCCTGTTGCTGGCCGCCGCCATGCCGCCCGAACGGATGCCGTTGTGGATCAGCAAAGCCCGCCTCTACCCCCTGGCCGAGGCGGCCGGCGGAGCGCTTCGCGCCTTCGCGCCCCAAGGCATGAAAGTCGCCCACGACGTCGCCCCCGCCCTCGCCGACGCGGTCGGGGGCGACGACACGACCCAACAGTCCCCCCCGGCCAAGGCCGGCCGCGCCCCTCACGGACAGCCCGAGGGTTCAACCGGTCGCCGTCATCGGGTGACAGACAGTGTGGAGGATACGCGTTGACCCGTCTCTCGCAGCGCCCGGAACCCCGGGATCCCTACGACGACAGCCCGCGCCTCGAATGCGGCGTGTTCGGCGTTTTCGAGGTTCCCGACGCCGCTTCGCTGGTGGCCCTGGGCCTTCATGCCCTCCAACACCGTGGTCAGGAAGCCTGCGGTATCGCGGCGTTCGACGGCCAGGGGTTCCATACGGAACGCCATATGGGCCACGTCGCCGACGCCTTTTCCGGCGGCGACCTCGCCGCGCGCCTTCCGGGCGGCTCGGCGATCGGCCACACGCGGTATTCGACCTCCGGCGGCAGCTTCCTGCGCAATGGTCAGCCGATGTTCGCCGATCTGCAGGCCGGCGGCATCGCCATCGCCCACAACGGCAACCTGACCAACTTCCTTTTTCTGCGCGACAAGCTGGTCGCGGAGGGCGCCATCTTCCAGTCGACCTCGGATTCGGAGGTGATCCTCCATCTGATCGCCCGATCGCGAAAGCAGAAGGTGGTCGACCGCTTCATCGACGCTCTGAAGCAGGTCGAGGGTGGGTACGCCCTGGTGGCCCTCACCAACAAGAAGCTGATCGGCGTGCGCGATCCCCTCGGCATCCGGCCACTCGTGCTGGGAGACCTCAACGGCCAGGGCGTGTTCGCCTCCGAGACCCGAGCTCTGGACATGATCGGCGCGCGGTTCGTGCGCGACGTCGAGCACGGCGAGATGATCGTCATTTCCGAAGAGGGGATGGAGTCCATCCGCCCCTTCCCGGCCCAAAAGGCCCGGCCCTGCGTATTCGAATATGTCTACTTCGCCATGCCCGACAGCGTGGTCAACGGCCGCTCCGTCTATGAAGTGCGCAAGCGGCTCGGCCGCCGTCTGGCGCAGGAAAGCTGTCCCGAGATCGACGTCGTCGTGCCGGTGCCGGACTCCGGCGTGCCGGCCGCCCTCGGCTATGCCCAGGAGAGCGGTGTGCCATTTGAGATGGGCATCATCCGCAACCATTTCGTCGGCCGCACCTTCATCCAGCCCAGCCAGGACGCCCGGGAGATGGGGGTGCGGATGAAGCTGAGTCCCAACCGGGTCGTGCTGGCCGGCAAGCGGGTGATGCTGATCGACGACTCCATTGTCCGCGGCACCAATTCGGTGCGGGTCGTGCGGATGGTTCGGGAGGCCGGGGCCACCGAGGTCCATCTGAGATCGGCCTCGCCCCAGATTAAGTGGCCGGACTACTACGGCATCGACATGCCGGACCGGCAGGACCTGCTGGCCGCCACGCGTAGCCTGGAGGAGATGCGGGCGCTGCTGGAGGTGGACAGCCTCGGATTCCTGAGCGTCGACGGCCTGTACTGGGCGATGGATTCCGGCGCCCGCGACCCTGTCTGCCCGCAGTTCACCGACCACTATTTCACCGGCGAGTACCCCACGCGACTGCTCGATCAGGAGATCGCCAAGGGGCGGAGCGATTCGATCGAACGCCAGCTGTCGTTCCTGGTCGACCCGTGACCCCACCGGCCTGGCTGCGCCGGCTGACGCCGGATCCCTATATCGTCGCCATCCTGGCAATGGTGCTGCTCGCCACCGTCCTGCCGGTGCGCGGCGACATGGCCAGCGGTTTCGGCCTGGTTACCAAGCTGGCCATCGCCCTGTTGTTCTTCCTCCACGGGGCCAAGCTGTCGCGCGAAGCGGTAATCGGCGGTCTGACCCATTGGCGCCTGCATCTGACGGTGCTGGCCGCAACGTTCGGTCTGTTCCCCCTGTTGGGGGTGGCCACGCGCGCCCTGCCCGCCGCCATCCTGCCGAGTTCCCTGACGGCCGGTCTGATGTTCCTATGCTGCCTGCCGTCCACGGTGCAGTCGTCGATCGCCTTCACCTCCGTGGCGCGGGGCAATGTCGCGGCGGCCGTGTGCGCCGCCTCGGCGTCCAACCTGCTCGGCATCGTCGTCACACCGATCCTGGCGGCCATGACTCTCGGCACCCATGGCGGCGGGAACATGCTCGATCAGGTCGGCTCCGTCGCCGTGCAGCTGTTTCTGCCGTTCCTGGCCGGCCAGATCGCCCGCCCCTGGATCCGCCGCTGGATGGTGGACCATTCCCGGCTTGTCGGTTACGTCGATCGCGGATCGATCCTGCTGGTGGTCTATGGCGCCTTCAGCGCGGCCGTCGTCGAAGGCCTTTGGCGCCGCGTTTCCGTGGAACAGGTGCTGGTTCTCGCCTTGATCTGCGTGCTGCTTCTGGCGCTCGTCCTGGCCGCCACCATCCTGGCGTCCCACCTGCTCGGCTTCTCCCGGGAAGACGAGATCGCCGTGGTGTTTTGCGGCTCTAAGAAGAGCCTGGCCTCCGGCGTGCCTATGGCCAGTATCCTGTTCCCGGCTCCGGCGGTCGGCATGATCGTGCTGCCGCTGATGATCTTCCACCAACTGCAACTGATGGCCTGCGCCGTGATCGCCCAGAAATGGGCCGTGCGCGCCGCCGATGGAATCTGAATCGATGTCCTCCTCCCCGCCCCTCTCCGGACGCGTCGCCCTCGTCACCGGCGCCACCCGCGGCATCGGCCGCGCCGCCGCCCTGGCGCTCAGCGCCGCCGGCGCCCACGTGATCGCCGTGGGCCGCACCCAGGGCGCGCTTGAGGATCTCGACGACGAGGCCCGCGCGGTCGGCGGCGAGCCCGTCACCCTGGTTCCGCTCGACCTGACCAATGGCGACGGCATCGACGCCCTGGGCCTCGAGATCTTCAAGCGGCACGGCCGCCTCGACATCCTGGTCCACGCCGCCGGCATCCTGTCCGGGCTGAGACCGGTGGCGCACATCCCCCCCAAGCTGTGGGACACGCTTCTGGCGACCAACATCACCGCCGCCTACCGCCTGATTCGCTCCCTGGAGCCGCTGCTGCGGGCCTCCGACGCGTCGCGGGCGATCTTCATAACCGCCGGCGCCGCGGCGCGGCCGACGGCGTTCTGGGGATCGTTCGCGGCCACCAAGGCGGCGGTGGAGGCGCTGGTGCGGTCATGGGCCGACGAGACCGACAGCTCTTCGATCCGCGCGATCCTGCTCGATCCGGGTCCCGTGCGAACCAAGCTGCGCGCGGAAGCCTACCCGGGCGAGGATGTGTCGACCCTGACGAGCCCGTCGGCGCTGGGGCCGTTGTTCGTCGAATTGGCCGGGACGGCCGATCCCGGTCCGCCCGACCAGGTGGTCAGTTTCACTTCGTGGGCGGCGTCCGGGCGTTCCGCCGCCGCGCCTGGAACGCCTTGACCGGATCGGTGATGATCTCGTCGTAGGGGTTCTTGCCAGCCTTGACGGTGATGCGGATCGGCGTCCCGGGCAGGTCGAAGCTCTGGCGCAGGGAATTGATCAGGTAGCGGCGGTAGCTCTCGGGCAGCTTGTCGGCGCGGCTGGCGAACAACACGAAGGTCGGTGGCCGGGCCTTGATCTGCGACATGTACTTGGCCTTGACGCGCCGGCCATTGACCGCCGGCGGCGGGTGCCGCTCCACGGCCAGCTTCAGCCAGTCGTTGAGGTCTTTTGTCTTCAGCTTGGTCGACCAATCGGCGTGGGCCTTGATCACCGCCGGCATCAGCCGGTCGAGATGCCGACCCGTCTCGGCCGACAAGGCGATCACCGGCGCGCCGCGCAGCTGCGGCAGCATTTCCTCGGACCGCTCGATGAATTCCTTCAGCCGGGCGCCCGGATCCTCGACTAGATCCCACTTGGCCAGCACGAACACCAGGGCGCGGCCCTCGCGCTCGACCAGGTCGGCGATGGTCAGGTCCTGCGTCTCGAAGGGGTGGGTGGCGTCCATCACCAGCAGCACCACCTCGGCATAGGTCAGGGAGCGTAGGGTGTCCTGGGTCGACAGCTTCTCGAGCTTTTCCTCGATCCGAGCCTTGCGGCGCAGGCCGGCGGTGTCGACCAGCCGCAGCTTGCGGCCTTCCCAGTCCCAGTCAACCGACACGGCGTCGCGGGTGATGCCGGCCTCGGGACCGACCAGCAGGCGATCCTCGCCGATCAGGCGGTTGACCAGAGTCGATTTGCCGGCGTTCGGCCGGCCGACCACGGCGATCATGATCGGCTTGTCGGCGGCGTCCGGCTCCTCGCCGTCCCAGGCCTCTTCCTCGGGCTCCATCGCCAGCACTGCGGCGTAAAGATCCCCCATGCCCTCGCCGTGCTCGGCGGAGATCGACACCGGCTCGCCGAAACCCAGGCGGAAGGCCTCCAGGGCGCCCGCGTAACCGGCCTTGCCTTCGGTCTTGTTGGCCACCACGATCACCGGCTTGCCGCTGCGGCGAAGCACGCCGGCGAACAACTCATCCATCGGCACGACGCCTTCGCGGGCGTCGATGACGAACAGGATCAGCTGCGCCTCTTCGACGGCCAGCTCGGTCTGCTGACGCATCCGCGCCTCGAGGCTCTCGTCGGTGACGTCCTCGAAACCGGCGGTGTCGATCAGTTCGAGTTCGAGGTCGCCAAGGCGTCCCGTGCCGAAACGCCGGTCGCGGGTGACGCCCGGCATGTCGTCCACAATCGCCAGCTTCTTGCCGGCCAGACGGTTGAACAGGGTCGACTTGCCCACGTTCGGCCGCCCGACGATGGCGAGTTTAATCATGTCTACCGGATGGCGACCAGCTGGCCGCCCTCGGTGACCGCATAGACCAGGCCGTTGACGGCGATCGGCCCGAGCAGGCCGCCCGCGCCGAGGTGGAGCGTGCCCACCGTGGCGCCGGTCTTCGGGTTCAACGCCAGGGCGACGCCCTTGTTGGACAGGGTGATCAGCCGCGAACCGGCCATCAGCGGGCTGGACCACATGGCGCGCTTCTTCTTCTTCAGCCCGGCGTTCAGGTCGCGGATCCAGTAGACCTGACCGCTGTCGCGGGAGATGCAGATCACTTGTCCTGCCTGATCGACGACATAGATCGCGTCGCCCGACGCCCAGGGCGTGGTGATGGCCGACACCGGCAGGGTCCAGCGGGTGGTGCCGGTGCGCAGATCGACCGCGGCCAGCACATCGGCGTGGCTGACGGCGAACACGTCGGTCTTGTAGATCACCGGACGGCCGGCGATGTCGCGGATTTCCGACAGGGCGTTGCTGCGGCTGACGTGCGACAGGCTGTTGTTCCACAGCTCCGAGCCGTTGGCGGCGCGCAACGCCACCAGTTCGCCCGAGGCGAACGCTGTCACCAGGGTGTCGTTAGCCACCGCCGAGCTTGAGGCGGCAAGGATCCGGGCGGGCTCGGACAGAGCCTGGTAGGTCCACAGCTGCAGGCCGCTGGCGGTGTCATAGGCAAGCAGTTCGTCGTTGACGTCGACCACGAACACCCGGCCGTCCGCCACGGTCGGCGCGGCGTGCAGCGGCGCCTCGCTGCGAATGCGCCAACCGACGGCGCCGGTCTTGGCGTCGATCTGGACGACTTCCCGATAGCCGGACGAGGCGTACAGCTTGCCGTCGGAATAGGCCAGGCCGCCGCCCCACGCCTCATGGTCCCGCTTCGACTTGGGCATGATGTTGACGCGCCACAGGGTGTCGCCGGTCTTGCCGTCATGGGCCGACACGGTCGAGCCGCCGTCCATCACGAAGAGGACGCCTCCGGCCGAGATCGGCGGGGCGGTGATGTGGTGACGCCGGGAATCGCCCAGGCCGATCGCCTTTTTCCAGGCGATCTGGAAGGCGGGCGCCGCGTCGACATTCTCTACAGACTGCTCGAGCGTGCCGCCCGGCGTTGGCCAGTCCGCCTGCGGAGCCGGCGCCGGCAGCAGGAAGTCCTGGCCCTTAAGCGCATCGGCGACCTTGAGCTGGTCGTTGAGGGCGATAACGGGAATGCGGTTGGCATGGCTTTTGGCCTTGGCCTCGGCGGATTTCGAATCACGATCCTTGCCATGGAAAGGATTGAGCGAGCCGACCTTCGAGACCGTTGAACATCCCCCCAGAGCGAGGAGGGCCGTGACGGCGACGGCGCCGATCAATCGTCTGGAAGTCATTGAGCGTTCCCGGAAGGGGTTTCGGCGGAATCGGGCTCGGAGCCGTTCGGCGCTTCGGCCATAGTCGGACCAAGCGACGGCGGCATTGTGGCGGCGGCCTTGACCACCTGTCCGATGACGGCGCCCTGCCCGCTGTCGATCAGGGCGATGGCGGACTGGGCGCGGGCTCTCATGCCGGGCGACACGCCCAGGGTCAGGCTGAGGGCGCTGAACTCATTTCGCGCCGGCGCGGTCATCCCCGCCTGAAGCTTGGCGATGGCCAGCAGTTCCCGCGCCTCGAGGCTGTAGGGTTTTCCGTCGCCGATCAGCGTCTTGAGGCGACCCTCGACCTCGGCGTAGGGCGCGACATCCATGATCGTCTGCGCGGCTCGGAAGCTCGCGAGATCCTTGAGGATGGCGTTGGGGGCGGCCTTGGCCGCCTGGTCGAAAAAGCCCGCGGCTTCCCGAGGCTGATTGGCCACCGAGCGGATGTTAGCCTGCTGCATCAGCGCCAGGGTGCGGTAGGCCGCCGGGCCGGATTTGCCGAGGGTGGCGAAGCCGTCGAAGGCGGCTGTCTGGTCGCCCGTCGCCAGAGCCGTCAACGCCTTGTCATAGGCGACAGAGGCGATGCCGATGTTGCGGTCCCGAGATCGGAAGAGCGTCGTGTAGGGAAAGAGTGT
>CAIQDO010000306.1 GCA_903870555.1 uncultured Caulobacteraceae bacterium | reverse complement strand
GTCCTCCAGGTACATCTTCTCCACGCCGCAGGCGAGAACCACGTCATAGGCGCCGGCCGAGACCATGGCGCAGGCCTGGTTGAAGGCGGTGGAGGCGCTGGCGCAGGCGTTCTCGACATTGATCACCGGCAGGTGGCCCATGCCGACGCTCCGCAGCACCACCTGGCCGCGGATGCATTCCTGGCCAGTGAGCACGCCGGCGGCGGCGTTGGACATCCAGGCGGCCTGGATGTCGGTCTTTTCCAGTCCCGCGTCGGCGATCGCCTGCAGGATGGCCTCGCCGCCGGTGGACTTCATGCCCCGGTCCATCATCCGGCCAAAGCGGGTCATGCCGACCCCGGCGACATAGGCGTTCATCTTCATCGGCGGATCTCCAGAAGGGACAGGTGCGAAGGCAGGGGGGGAATTCAGAAGCGGGAGGCGGCGACCATGCCGAGGACCTCGTTGCAGCCGTCCTCGATCATCGAGATGCGGGCGTCGCGGAAGATCTTCTCGATCGGGCAGTCGCGGGAGATGCCGGCGCCGCCGAACACCTGCAGGGCGTCGCTGGCCACATCGAAGGCCGCCTGAGTCGAGGTGACCTTGGAGGCGATGGCCAGTTCGAGCAGCGGTGTGGCGCGCACGGCATTGAGCCGGATCACCCGCTGGTTTAACGCCCGGGCGGCCTCGACCTTCTGGAACATCTTGAACAGCCGTGACTTCATGCTCTGGTGCATGATGATCGGCGCCCCGCCCTGGACCCGCTCCTTGGCGTAGTCTACCGCCAGCTCAAGGGCCGCGCGGGCGCAGCCGACGAAGGTGGTGCCCATGCCGCCGTTGGCCATGCACAGCACCCGGTCTGCGGTGGCGGTGTAGAGCTCCGGCGGGATCACCAGGTTATCCGCTGGCACCCTGAGTTCGTTGAAGAAGATCTCGCCCTGGTTGAGGGCGCGCTGGCCGATCTTGTCGGTGGGCTTACCCCGGGTGACGCCACCCTCGTTGAGCGGCACGACGAACACGCCGCTGGCTGGCCGGCCGTCGCCCAGGTCGATGGCGCAGAACAGGGCGGCCGCCTCGGCGATGGTGCCGTTGGACACCCAGGCCGACTTCTGGCCGGTGATCACCCACTGGTTGCCGTCCCGCCGAGCGACGCAGTTGGGCCGTTCGGCCCGCTTGCCCGGATAGGTGACGGCGTCGTCGAAGTTGATCTGGTCGGAGCCATGGTCTGGCTCGGTGATCGCCCAGCACCCGAGCGTGCCGGCGGGGAAGCGCTCCATCAGGGCCTCGTTGCCCGACATCCGCGCCATCATCGTCGGGAAGCCGGCGACGCCCAGGCTAATGGCCAGTCCGGAATCCCCCCAGCCCAGTTCCTCGCCCACCAGGCACCGAATGGTGGCCTGTTCATGGATCGGCAGGTCGGCGTCTTCGTCGAAGAGACCGAGGCCCAGGGCGCGGTGTTTGGTGAAAACATCCCACAGGATGGAGTCGCGGCCGATGACGTCGCCGGCCGGCAGCTTGTCCAGCGCCTGCCCCGCCGGCCGCATCACCTCGGCCGCGAAGCGGTGCGCGGTTTCCCACGCGGCCCGCGCGGTTTCGGACAGTTCCGGGTCCAGATCGATCGCAAGCATCGCCATGACGAAATCCTCCCAGGATCTCTTCGTCAGACGCGCGGCCGGTCGCTGCATTTCAGGGCCAAATGGCCCCGGTCGTTATTTTAGAGGCGACATGCGTTCCGGAATTCTACTCGTCCGACTTCACTGTGTAATTGCTGGTTTCAGGTCTTGCCGGCGCTGACCGAAGTGTTCGGTTTCCCGCGTAGCCCTCTCAGCTAGGACCCGAAGCGCCCGCCATGCCTTGCGCCAGATCAACACCTTCCTTGATAACAGTTTGGCGGAAGTGGGGGCGAAGGTGGGAGGTTGGCGGGTGGCGGGCTCGTCAGACGCTGAAAACCTTCTGCGCCTCGTCGCCGAAGTGGTTGATCACCTTGACGCAGACGCGCCCGCTTTCGGGCCGCGCGAACGGCCGTGAAACGGTGGAATTCAGTTCGCTCCAGGCCGCCTCGTCGATCTCGGCCTTCAGGGCGCGCTTGAGGCTCTCATAGGGATCGCGACCCAGGAAATAGGCCTGGCGGACGAAGAAGCTCTCCTCGTCATAATCGTCGTCGATGAACCAGCAGGCGATATCCTCGGCCGGGTCCTTGGATGAGCGAACCTCGCCCGTGGTCGGGTCAAAGATGTCGACGCCTCGGATCTCGATGCGAACCTGGCCGTCGGCCAGCGTCTCGACCGCGATATCCGGCTCCCCGAAGACAACGAACAAATTGCCCGCGCCGGTCGCCTTGAGCCTGTCGGCCATGCGCAGGTCCTGGTTCATGCGCGCCTTCAGAACGGTCATCCGCCCGAAGTTGAGGCGACTGTCGTCGATCTCGGGGGCAAAGGCGAAGCCGCAGACGATCAGGGTGTCGAAGGCGTCCATCGCCTCCCTCGCCGCGTTACGCACCATATCGTAGCCGACGGTGTCGTATTCCGGCCCGATGGCGACGGCGGCGCGACGGGTCTCGCCAGCCTCC
>CAIQDO010000305.1 GCA_903870555.1 uncultured Caulobacteraceae bacterium | reverse complement strand
TACGCCATCCTGCTGGCCGGACTGGCCATGGGCCCCGAGCCGGTCGCGCCGATCGACGTCCCGACGCTCGCCGGACGCCTGCTGCGCGCCGCCCTGGCGGCGTCATGGTGTCTCGCGCCGGTGGCCATCGTCACCCTGTGGGGCCATCACGCCCTGCCTGGGGCGCAGCCGCCGCCAGGGGACGTCGCCAACCCCATCCGGTACCTCGCCTTCCCGGGGAAGCTGGCGACGCTGATGTCACCGCTGGCCAGCTACAATGTGGCCCAGGAGTTTGCCCTCGCCTTGGCCCTGACCGCGCTGTTCGTCTGGCTCAACCGCCGCCGCGCCTTCTCGACCCATGGCGGCCTGATGACGGCGAGCGCGGGCCTGGTGGCGCTGGCCGTCCTGGCGCCAAGCCATGCCGCCGGGGCCAGCTGGATCGACCGGCGCTTTCCAATCATGGCGCTGCTCTGCGCCTTTGCAGCCCTCCAGACACGGCCGGACCTGTCCCGCCGGTTCTGCGCCGCCGTAGGCGCCGCGACGCTGGGCCTGGCCGCGGGCCAGTCGGCGTGGGTCGCGTGGAACTGGCGGGCGATGTATCGCGACATGAACGATGTGATTCATGTCCTTAGGGATGTCCCCGCGGGGGCGACGATCCTGCCTCTCCAGCATGATCCCAGGCTGTGGTTGAAGCTGCGGGCCCCGGCCGGCCGTTACATGTTCGGTGTCGGCGACGCCACCTTCCGGCATTTCGATTCCCTGGCGGCGCCGCTGCGCCGGGCATTCACGCCCAAGCTCTTTTCGGCCAAGGGAATTCAGCCCCTGCGCGTTCTTGGCGAATGGGACGGGCTGGTCGAGCACACAGGCGGCGATCTCGCATCGGTGAGCGCGCTCGGCCGGCCGCCCAAGGCGGGGGAACCCACCTATGTGCCGGGTTGGCGAAGCCGGTTCGACTATGTGCTGATCCTCAATGTCGACATGCCCGATGAGGCCGGGCCGTTCCGGCCGCCGGCCGAATTGACGCTGGTGTCGTCCAGCCGCTTCGCTCAGCTTTGGAAGGTCGCCCGCTCCGCGGCCAAGCCATAATCCAAGCCTTTCGCCGCGGATCAGACGGCCACCTGCACGCCCATCTCGACCACCCGCCCGGGCGGGATGGCGAACACCTCGCTGGGGTCGGCGGAATTGCGGTTCAGGGCGATGAACAGCAGGTCCTGCAGGCGCCGAATTCCGCGGTCGTGCGTCGGCAGAATCGTGCGGCGCCCAAGGAAGTAGGAGGTGTCGGCCGAATCGAAGGTCGTGCCCGGCGCACGCAGGCGCGCCATAGCCTCGGGCACGTTCGGCGTCTCCATGAAGCCGAAGGCCAGTGTCACCGCAAGGAACGACTCGTTCAGAATGGTCACCGTCGACCTGGCGTCGGGCGACACCCGCGGCTGGTCGGTCGTCTCGACGGCGACGATGGCGTTGACCTTGTGCAGCACGCCGTTGTGCTTGAGGTTGTGCAGCAGGGCGCTGGGCGTCAGCTCCGGATGTGAAGTCAGGTAGACGGCGGTGCCGGGCACCTGGTGGCGCGGGCGTCGCGCCAGAGACGCCAGGAAGTCGCTCATCGGAATACGGTCGCGCCTGGACTTGGCGGCGATGATGGCGCTGCCGCGCATCCAGGTCATGATGACCAGGGCGACGGCCGCGGCGAGGACCAGAGGCACCCAGCCCCCGGTGAGCAGCTTGAGCATATTGGCGCTGTAGAAGGCTATGTCCACGGTCAGCAAAGGCGCCACCACCAGGGCCGTCCGCGCCAGACTCCACTTCCACATCTTGCGAACCACCACCGCCGTCAGGGCTGTGGTCACCGACATGGTGCCGGTTACCGCCAGACCGTAGGCATCCTGAAGGGCGGCGGAATTCTTGAAGATGGCCACCAACAGGATCACCCCGAGCATGAGCAGCAAATTGACCGTCGGCATATATATCTGGCCGGCCTCGGTCTCGGAGGTGCGCCGGACGGTCAGGCGAGGCAGCAGTCCCATTTGCATGGCGGAATTGGACATCGAATAGGCGCCGCTGATGACCGCCTGGCTGGCGATGATCGTGGCCGCCACCCCGAGCAGGACCATTGGAATGCGCAGGGCTTCTGGCACCATCTCGAAGAACCAGTTCTCGGTCGTCAGGTCGACGCCGTGGTTGGCGGGCGAGGCGAGGAAGTGCAGGGCGAAGGCGCCTTGGCCGAGGTAGTTAAGCAGAAGGGCCGGGAACACGGCAAAGAGCCAGGCGGCGCGGATGGGCGCGGCGCCGAAATGCCCCATGTCCGCATAGAGCGCCTCGGCGCCGGTGATGGTCAGGGACACCGCTCCCAGGACCAAAAGGCCGATCACACCATGATGGACAAGGAACATCAGGGCATAGGTCGGCAAGAGCGCCAGCAGTATCCGCGGCTCGGTGGGGATTTGCAGCAGGCCCAGGCCGGCGATGGCCACGAACCAGATCAGGCAGATCGGTCCAAACCAGGTGGCGACCTTGGCCGTGCCCCTGGACTGGGCCATGAACAGGCCGATCAGCAGGACCAGGGCGCTGGCGATCTCGACCGCGGGCGTGATGGCGTGGGCGAGGCTGGGCACGGTCTCCAGGCCCTCGACGGCCGACAGCACCGAAATGGCCGGGGTGATGATCGCGTCGCCATAGAACATCGCCGCCCCAAGAACGCCCAGCATCAGGATGACACGCGTGCGATGGCCCAGCGCGCTCTGGGCCAGGGCCATCAGCGACAGGATGCCGCCTTCGCCATGGTTGTCGGCGCGCATGATGAACATGACATATTTTATCGTCACGACGACGAGCAGGGCCCAGACGATCAGGGATGTGATGCCGAAGATCTCGGTCTCGCCGACCGCGCCATGGGCCGCGGCCGTGACCGCGCCCTGGAATCCGTAGAGCGGACTGGTGCCGATGTCCCCGAACACCACCCCCATCGAGCCGAGCATCAGTCCGCCAAAGCGGAGTCGCGCGGCGTTCGCCGTCGGCGGGGGGGAAGCCGGGTGCGCGGGAGAAGCAGTCATCGGCGGCCAGATAGTCTCATGCGGCCGGGATTGAAATGCCGTTGTTGGTTTCGCGACGGGCTTGTCCCGGTCAGACCGACGCTGGCAAGCGTTTGGCGACCCATTCCGAGAGAATGGCGTTAACGGCCTCCGGCGCCTCCTGCTGCACCCAGTGGGACACGCCCGGCAGCCGGCGAAGGGTGAAATCGCGAACATAGGGCTCATAGCCCTCGGTGTTCTCGACCCCGAGCGCGCTGTCCGCCTCGCCCCAGATCATCAGGGTCGGAACCTCGATCACCGGCGGCGTCGCGCCCCATCGCCCAAGCATGGCGGTATTGGCGCGGTAGTAGTTGATCATCGCGGTCATGGCGCCGGGGATCAGGGCGTTGCGCCGGTAGACGTCAGTCACTTCCGGCGGGAAGCGCGACTTGTCGACGGCCATGCCGACGAAGGCCTGGCCGATCGCCCGGGCGCCACGGGCGGTCATCATCGCCTCGGGTAGCTTAGGCAGCTGGAAGAATCCCATGTACCAGGAGCGTAGCGGCTGGCGCCACGAGGCCTTCATCACCCGGCCGAGCACGGCGGGATGGGGCACGTTCATGATCACCAGACCATCAAGCGGCAGGCGGCGGTCCAGGGCGAATGCCCAGGCGATTCCGGCCCCCCAGTCGTGGCCGATCAGCAGCCGCTGGCGGGCGCCACAGGCCTCGAACAGGGCGGCCACGTCCTCGACCAGATGACCGATGGCGTAGTCCGACTTGTGCGGCGGCCGGCTCGATTCGCCATAGCCCCGCAGGTCCGGCGCGATCACACGCCAGCCCAGGGCGGCCAGAAGCGGGATCTGGTGACGCCAGGAAAACCGGCTTTCCGGGAAGCCGTGCAACAGGATCGCGACGCGGTCGCCCTCGCCAGCCTCCTCGACCTGGAAGCTCAGGCCGTTGGCCTCGATTCGCCGTGTTGTCACCGTTACCATCACCTCTCCTTGCCTTCCCTGGGGAAGGCTCTGATTGATGATATTTAGCTGAAGCTTTGGGAGCACGCGATGGCGCACACTATGGCGGACACGACGCCGGGTGAGGGCCCCGAAACGGTCGTTGTTCTCGGAGCCGGGATCGCCGGGCTGAGCGTGGCCCTGGCCTTGGCGCCAACCGGTCGGCGGATCACTCTGCTGGAGCGCGACGCCCCCCCGCCTGATGGCGACGCGGACGCGGTATTCGACCATTGGCAGAGGCGCGGCGCCAGCCAGCTTCGCCACAGCCACGCCTTCCTCGCCCGCCTGCGCAGCCTGATCGCCGCCGAACATCCTGTCCTGCTTGAGGCCCTGCGGGCGGAGGGAGCCCGGGAATTGCGATTCGCCGATGGTCTGCCAGACTCCTTGAAGGCTCGCTACGTCGCCCGACCTGAGGACGAGGAGATGGCCATCATCGTCAGTCGGCGAACGACTCTGGAAATGGTCATTCGCCGTCATGTCGAGCGTTCGCCCAATGTGACCATCCGTTCGGGCGTGTTCGTCAATGGCCTGGTCAGCGCTCGAGACGCCGCGGGGACACTCGTCGCCGAAGGCCTGACCCTGGACGACGGTGAGCGGGTACCGGGCGATCTGGTGGTCGACGCCGGCGGTCGCGCCTCGCCGATGATCGACTGGCTTGAGGAAGCCGGCGCCGAGATCCGGGAGACCTCCGAGGACTGCGCCATCCTCTACTACACCCGCTTCTATGCCTTTCTGGAGGGTGAAGCGGAGCCCCGGCGCGGCCGACACGCGCCTAACGGCGACCTTGGCTACCTCAAGTTCGGCGTGTTTCCGGCCGACAATGGCACCTTCTCGATCACAATGGCGGTGCCGGAGGTCGAGGAAACCCTGCGGGCGGCGGTGGTTCGGCCGGAAGCCTTCGAGTCGATCTGCGCCCGACTGCCCGGCGTAGCGGCCTGGACTCATCCGTCCCGCTCGCGGCCGGTCAGCAAGGTCTACGCCATGGGCGACCTGAAGAGCCGCTGGCGCGAGATGGCGCCCGACGGCCGCCCGGCCGTGCTCGGCCTGTTCTGCGTCGGCGACAGTCTGGTGCGGGGCAATCCGCTATACGGTCGCGGCTGTTCTTTCGCCGCCATCCAGGCCCATGCCCTTCGCGACGTTTTGGCGCAAACCGCCGACCCCGTCACCCGGGCGATCGCCTATGCCCGCAAGGCGCGCGACCTGCTGCAGCCCTTCTACGACGACATGCGCGACCAGGACCGCGCGGCCGCTCGGCGGGCCGAGCACGGACTAGATCCCGACTACCGGCCGAACCTTCGCGCCAGACTGCTCAAGCGGTTCATCGAGGACGGGGTTGGGGTCGCTATTCGTGAGGACCCGGAGTTGTTCCGGGCGGCGATGCGCAGCTTTCACATGTTGGCGCCCCCCAGGACCTGGCTGAGCCGTCCGGCCACCCTTGCTAAGGTGGTGTCGGTGATGGCCCGCGGCCGCAAGGCCAACGCCCACCTCTATCCCGAGAAGCCTGGCCCGGATCGCTGGGAGATGTTCTCGGCGCTCGGGCTGCCGGCGGACGCCGACCGGGCGCGGCTGAAGGCGGCCGCCTGAGCCCTCAGGCGTAGGCCGCCCGTTCCACCGCTTCGAAGGTCGCAAGCACTCCAGGGTCGCCGAAGGGGAAGATCTGAGCCAGCACCACTCCGGCCGCTCCGGTTTCCGGGTCGGCCCAGTAGTAGGCGTTGGCCAGGCCGGCCCAGGCCAAGCTTCCGGTCGCGCGGCGACCCTCGACCGGATCGAGATTCAACAGTCCGGCCAGCCCCCACCGCCGGGTGACCTCAGGTAGGGGCTCGAAGGTGTGGCTTAGCATCGGCTGGACGCTTTCGAGCACGCCCGCGTCGAGATCGCCGATCTGGTTGCTCATCATCAGGGCGAAGGTGTCCGGTCTCAACAGCGGCGCGCCGCCGCCGGCGATTGCGGCGAGGAACCTCAGATAGTCGCCCGCGGTCGAATAGAGGCCGCCGCCGCCCATCATGAAGTGGGGTTCGCCCGGCATGCCGAACGGGATGGCCACGAAGCTTCCGTCGTCCCGTTTCTGGCTGACGCTGGCGCGTCGCGACTGCTGCTCGGCATTCGGGAAAAACGTGGTCTCGGTCATTCCCAGCGGCGTGAAGATATTCTCGGTGAAATAGGCGTCCAGGCCCTGGCCGGTGACGCTCTCAACCAGCTTGCCGGCCCAGTCGATGCCTATGCCATAGAGCCAGGCTTGGCCGGGGTCGAACATTAGGGGGATGTCGGGTTCCGAGGCGCTCATCAGCGTCTCGCCGGTCGCCGCCAGATATTTGGCGAGGTCGCCGCTGGCGAAGTCGTAGGCAAGACCCGAGGTGTGGGTCAGGAGGCGGCGCAAGGTGATCGGGGCCGTCGCCGGGCGGGTGACCGGCGCGCCGTCGGCGTCAAAACCCGTCAGCACCCTCGGCGACGCCAGGGCGGGGAGGCGATCGCCGACCGGCGCGTCGAGGTCGAGCAGGCCGCGCTCGACAAGCTGCAACGCCGCGACGCTTGTGATCGCCTTGGTGCAGGAGGCGATCCAGAACAGGGTGTCGTCCGTGACCTCGGTGGCGTCGTCCGCCCCGCGCCGTCCGGCGCTGGCGGCGGCTCGGTCGCCGCCTCGGGCGATGATCGCCGCGGAAAAGCCGGGCGCGTGCCGGGCGGCGACCGCGGCGTCGAGGATGGCTTGCAGATCGGTCATCATGCGGCTCCGTTTCGTTCGAGTTCGGCGTCCCGGGCGTCCAGGGCGCCGCGAATCTCGTGCTGCGCCTTGGCGTCGAGGCGCCAGCCGATCACGCAGGCGCCGCCGAGCATGACGAACACGATCGGGCCGGCGATGAAGGCCAACGTCAGATGGCCGATGGCGGCCGGGCTGTTCACCGCCCCCTCGGCGGGGTTGTAGCCGAGCCGCTGGAGCAGCGGGAACGTCAGACCGATGGAGAAGGCGGCGGCGATCTTGGAGGCCAGGGCGTTGACGGCATAGAGCAGGCTGATGCGCTCCTTGCCCTGAGTCAGGCGCACCTCGTCGCCAATGTCGGCTAGCATGGCCTGGATCATCAAGCCGAAGCCAGAGGCCATGGCGCCGGCCCAGATCATCGTCGGCAGGCTGGCGACCAGATTGGCCTTGGGCGTGATCAGGATTGCGAACAGGCCCAGGGAAAAAGCCGTCGTTGTGACCATCAAGGTATGGTGCTTGCCGATCCGGCGCGCCAGGGCCGCGGTGCCAAGGGCGCCGGGTATGCCCGACAGGATATAGACCGCCAGCAGGATCGAGGCCTGCTGCACGGTGAACCCTCGCGAGTCGGTGAAGAAGAACAGGTAGAGGGCGCTCATCCATCCAGGGCCGAGCGTCAGGGCCATCTGGGCCAGGAACAGCCGCAGCAGGTCGGGCTTGAGCAGCACCAGATAGTCGGAAAACTGAAACGCCTGTTTCGGCGGCTTGGGGACCAGCCGCTCGGGCGTGCGCCAGGCGGCGACGCCGACCGCCAGGGGAATCAGTCCGATCAGGAACCAGCCCATGGTCTGGACGCTCTGGGCGTTGCTGCGTCCCAGGCTTTGGCCGAGGATCGGAATCAGCAAGACCATCAATGCGCCCACGACGCCCACCGCGGTGATCATGCCGAACAGTCGCGACCGCTCATGGTAGAGCGTGGCCAGGGTTGCGCCCCAGGCGGAGGTCGACAGGTAGACGATCGAATTGCCCAGATACATCACCAGCAGCCAGAGGATCAGATAGCTGGCCGGAAAGCCGTGAGGGGCCATGAACAGTTTGTAGAGCGCGATCATCAGGATCGGCGCGCCCAGCAGCATCCAGAACCGATAGCGGCCGAAGGCGGTGCGCGTCCGGTCCATCATCAGGGCCAGGATGACGTCGATGGGGATGTCGATCAGCCGCACCAGCATCCACACCCCGCCCACGGTCGCCATGCCCACCCCAAGGTGGCCGGCGAAGTAGGGCGGCAGATAGACGAACACGGCGATGGACAGGGCGGCGATAGGAAGATTGGCGACCGAGAAGGTCAGGATTCGCCCCAGCGACAGGGGCCCCGGCGATGGACTGCGCAGATCCTGGGTCAAGGCCTGAAGGCTCCGTTCTTCCCCGGGGCGCCGATGACCCCCGCGCCACTGTCGCCAACCTCGGGCGCGGCCGCAATCCCAATACCCCTGGCGGATGAAACGGATTTCTGTGACACACGGCTTCCGGATCGCCGAGGCGCGGCGTCGGGCGGAGGGGACGAGACATGAGCGAGTTCTCGATTCAGGACGCCGCCTTCACCGGCTTTCGAGTCGTCCGCGAACACCCCAAGGCGCTCGCCATCTGGACGCTCTACGCCCTCGCGCTCTCCCTGGTGATCACGGCCATCGTCGTCGGCGCGATGGGCCCCGATTTCGCAAGGCTCATGGACGTCAAATCGCGCCAGCAGGAGACGGTCGCCGAGACCCTCGCCCTGTTTCGCCACCTGGCCCCGGGATACGCCATGGCCATCGCCGTCGGTCTGGTGTCCAACGCCATCCTCGGCGCCGCGATGATCCGGGCCGTGCTGCGGCCCGACGATGATCGCCTTGGATTCCTGCGTCTTGGCGCGGACGAGCTAAGGCAGCTGGGTTTGGGCGTGCTCACCGTCCTGGTGTTTCTGACCGCCTATCTCTCTTTCGCCATTGTCGCGGGCATCGCCGCCACGATCGTCGGCGCCGTCGTGAAGGCGGCCGCGGCCCTTTTCAGCGTGCTCCTGGTTCTGGCGGTGGGATCGGCCATGGTGTTTTTGGGCGTTCGCCTTTCGCTTGCGCCCGCCCTCACCTTCGATCGAAGCCGGATCGATCTGTTCGGTTCCTGGACTCTGACGCGGGGACGTTTCTGGCCCCTGTTCGGGACCTACCTTCTGACCATCGCCCTGATCGCCGTCGTCTACCTTCTCTGCCTGTTGGTGATCTACGCCGTCGGGGCGGTGCTTGGGGTCAACGGCTCAGCGGCCACCGGGCCGGACCTGCAGTCGATGAAGACCTATTTCACCCCCTGGTTGCTCGTCCAGACCGTCCTTGGCGCAGGCGCCTCGGCGCTGGTATGGCCGGTGCTGCTGACCCCGCCGACGGCGATCTACCGCTCGCTGGCGCCTTCGGGCGCGACGGCGGCGGATGTCTTTTCCTGACGGCGAGGCCGGACTCATGAGCGATATCGCCCTGCCCCTCGCCTTTGACGAGCCGGAAGTCCATCCGCCAATCACCAAACGGCAGGTCGCCGCCGCCGTGGCCGGCAATGCGTTGGAGTTCTACGACTTCACCATCTACGCCACGTTCGCCTCGCAGATCGGGGCGAACTTCTTCCCCAATCACACACCGTTCGTCAGCCTGATGCTGACCCTGATAACCTACGGAGTGGGTTTCATCACCCGGCCGATCGGCGCGGTTCTGATCGGGCGTTGGGCCGACCGGCATGGTCGGCGCGGTGCGATGATGTTCAGTTTCGGCCTGATGGGCCTGTCGATTCTCGGCTTGGCCCTGACGCCGTCGTTCGCCGCCATCGGGCCGGCGGCGCCGGTGCTCGTGGTGTTCTGGCGGCTCTGCCAGGGGTTCGCCCTCGGCGGCGAGGTCGGACCGACGACGGCGTTCCTGGTCGAGGCCGCGCCCCTGGGCAAGCGAGGAATCTACGGGGCGTGGCAGGGCGGCAGCCAGAACCTGGCCAATATTGTCGGGGGCCTCGTCGGCGTGATTCTGGCGGCGACGGCCGGCGCGGCCGCTCTGGAGCTGTGGGGCTGGCGGGCCGCGATGTTGCTCGGCGCCGCGGTCCTGCCGTTCGGGCTGATCCTGAGACGCAACCTGCCCGAGACCCTCCATCGCCCCGAGGCCCGGCTGCACGTCCATCCCGACGCAGCAACCCTGGCGGCCAGTCTCCCCGTCCTGCTGCAGGGCCTGGGTCTCGTCGCCGCCTCGACGATCTCCACCTACGTGTTCGGCTATCTGACCACCTATGCGCTGAAGACCCTCCACATGGATACCGGGGTCGCCTTGGCGGCCTCGATGGTCAGCGGCCTGTGCGGTCTGGTCGGCGGCCTGATCGGCGGGGTGCTTTCGGACCGGCTCGGCCGTCGCGCCATGCTGGTGTGGCCGAGGATCGCCTTCCTGCTGGCCACCTGGCCGGCCTTCAGCCTGATCGTCCGCTTCCACAACGCTGCGGCCCTGTTGGGCGGCACCGCCGTGATGACTTTCCTGAGCGCCCTGAGCACCGCGTCCCTGTTCGTGGCGTTCAGCGAATCCCTGCGCAAGGAGGTCCGGGTCGTTGGAATGGGAGCGATCTACGCCGTCGCAGTGGCCGTCTTTGGCGGCACCACCCAACCCATCGTCGCCGCCCTGGTTCAGTTCACCGGCGATCCGGTTTCCCCCGCCTGGTACACGATCGCCGCGACGGCCGTCGGGCTGGCGGCGTCGTTGAGCATGAAGGAAACCGCGCACGGGCATGCGGCGGTTCCGGCGTCCGTCGTTTCCGCCTGAAGGAAGATATCCCATGCGCATCGACATCAATGGCGCCCCGATCTTCTTCGACACCGTCGGATCGCACCTCGCCATCACACCTTCGGCCATGGTCGAGCGGCCCAGCCTGATCGTGATGCACGGCGGTCCTGGCTTCGACCATGCCCTGATGCGTCCCTATTTCGATCGCTTCGCCGACACCCATCAGGTGATCTACATCGACCATCGCGGCAACGGCCGGTCCGGAGGGGGACCCGACAGTTGGACCCTGGCCCAATGGGGCGACGATGTGGACGCGCTTTGTCGCGCCCTGGGCGTGGTCAAGCCGGCGGTGCTCGGCCTGTCTTTCGGGGGCATGGTGGCCATGGCCTATGCCGCGAGACACCCGGATGGGCCGTCGAAGCTGGTCCTGGCGTCGACGGCCGCGACCATGGATCTGGAGGCCACCTACGGGATGATGGAGCGCCTCGGGGGCGCCGACGCCCGGCGCATCGCCGTCCGCTTTTGGACCGCACCCAGCGCGGAGGCGGCGGCCGACTACATGGCCGTGTGCATGCCCCTGTACAATCCCGGCGCCGCGCTGTCCGACGAGAACCGGACACGGGCCACCATGCGCAGCGAGGTGATGTTCCACTTCATCACCGGGGAACAGCGAACGATGAATCTGCTGCCGGGCCTGGCGTCGATTCAGTGTCCCACCCTGGTGCTGGCTGGCGCCCTCGACCCCATCACGCCGACAGCCTGTTCCGAGGCCATCCTGACGGCCCTGCCGCCGGGCGTGGGCGAACTGGTGGTGTTCGACGACGCAGGGCATGGCGTGCACAGGGATCAACCCGACCGGGCCGAAGCGGTCCTGCGCCGGTTTTTGGGAGAGAGTGTCCAGGGATGACCACAATCGACAGTTTCAGCGCCGACTACGCCTCCGCTCGTGTGAAATTCCGCGAGGCCGCCGCCGCGGCCGGCGGCGGCCTCGACACCTTCGTCCATCCCGAACCCGGCCGCCACGGCGAGACCCTGGCCACCGACGTGGCCTGGATCGGCCCGCGCGACGCCGAGCGGGTGCTGGTGATGATTTCCGGCACCCATGGGGTCGAGGGGTTCTGCGGATCGGGCGCTCAGGTCGACTGGCTGCGCCGTGGCGAGGCTTCGCGGCTGTCGGCTGGGGTGGCCGTCCTGCTGATCCATGCCATCAACCCCTACGGCTTCTCCTGGTTGCGCCGGGTGACCCAGGAGAACGTCGACCTCAACCGCAACTGGGTCGATTTCGATGCGTCGCTCCCCGCCAACGCCGGCTATGAAGAGATCGCCGCCGCTGTTGTCCCCGAGACATGGACAGAGGCTGCCCAAACGGCCAGCGCCAAAGTGCTCGGCGGTTTCATGATGGCAAAGGGGCCCGCGGCGTTCCAGCAGGCGATCAGCGGCGGTCAGTACCGGCATCCGCGCGGCGTCTTCTATGGCGGCGTCGCGCCGACCTGGTCGCGCCGCACCCAGATGGCGATCTACGCCCAGTATCTCGGCCAGGCCGCCCGGGTCGGGGTCATCGACTACCATACCGGCCTTGGCCCCTGGGGCTTTGGCGAGCGCATTGTCTGTGACCATCCCGGCAGCGCCGGCTTCGCCCGGGCGGAGACCTGGTACGGCGCGGGCCTGACCTCGCCGTCCGGTGGCACATCCACCTCGGCGCCGATCTCAGGCGATGGCCTCGAAGCCGCGCCAAGATTGCTCCCCCGCGCAGAGGTGACCGGCATGGCCATCGAAGTCGGGACCCAGTCCCTGACCGAGGTGCTGCTCGCCCTGCGCGCCGATGCCTGGCTTCACGCCCACGGCGATCCCCTGTCTCCCGCCGCCGCGCCGATCAAGGCGGCCATTCGCGACGCCTTCTACGGCGACGCCGACGACTGGAAGGGCATGGTCGCCGGACAATCGCTGCTGGCCACGCGTCAGGCGCTGGCCGCCTTGGCCATCTGAAACCGGTCGGCGGGCGGTTACAGCCCCGCCGCCGCCATCTCGGCGATGCGCAGCGCCCGCCAAGGCCCGTCGGAGGGCATGCCGCTTTCCAGGGTCCAGGCCGCCGACAGTCCGGCGTAGGCCAGGATCCACTGTCTCAGGCGGTGGCGGTCAAGGTCGCTGGCGCTGGCGACCTGGTCAAGCCGCCGCTCCAGCCGATCCGGATCATCGGCCTCGGGCCAGGGGTTGCAGAACAGGTTGGCGAAGTCATAGCCGCGTTCGCCGATCAGGCCCTTCGGGTCGATGGCCAGCCAGCCGGCGGGGCCGAAATCGAGGACGTTGCCGTGGTGCAGGTCGCCATGCAGCACCGCGATGTCTCTCGGCGCGTCCAGCAGGCCTCGGGCGGTGCTCGCCGCGCGCCCGATCAGACCGCCCTCTCGCTCAGCCGCCGGCCAAAGGGCGCGGAACCAGGCGTCCAGCGGCCTGACCGTCGGCGGGATTGGCTTGCGTCTGGGTGCGTGCAGGCGGTCAGCCACCGCGCACAGAACCGCCGTCGCCTGGTCGTCCCGTCCCGACCGCACCAGGTTCGCCAGACCGCCGTCGTCGCTGGCGCGGACCAGCAACAAAGCCTCCGCCTCATGGGCCAGAACCGGCGCCGCGCCGTCGCCGCCCCACCAGACCATCACCGCCGCACCGTCTCGCTCTTCAGGGCCGCCCGCGATCTTGAGCATCGCCCGGCTGTCGCCGTATCGCACCGGGGCCAGGCGGCTGCCAAACGGCGTCTCGAAAGCGGCGCCATCGGGCGCCAGCCCCCAGCACCGCATCCAGGGTCCGAGCGTTCCGGCGATATCTTCCGGGGTCGTCAGGATGGTCTCCCGCCCGTTCAGCGCGACATGTAGGTGCGCAGCACGTCCTCAATGATGCGCTCAAGCTGGGCCAGGCTGTTGCAGGTCTTGGCCACGGTGCAGAAGCGCTGATAGGCGTCCATCTTCGAATCCCCCTGTCCCCAATAGGTCTCCGGCTCCGGATTGAGCCAGATCACCGAGCGGGCCCGCTCGCCGATCGTCCGCATAAGGTCCAGCCGAGGTTCGGCGTAGTTTGATCGTCCGTCGCCGAGGATGATCACAGTCGTGCGGCGGTCGAGCTTTGAGCCCTGGGCGTCCAGGAAATCACCGAGAGACTTGCCGTAGTCGGTCGGGCGGAAACCCACCTTGGCCATCACCAGGGTGATGGCGTCGTCGACCGTCTCGTCGTCCAGCAGATCATTGACGCTCACCGCCCGGTCCGAGAAGGCGTAGGCGTCGAGCCGCTCGACAACCTCGTTGAGGCTGTAGAGGAACAGCAGCAGGAACTGCGCCGCCGCCGCCACGGAGCGCGAAACATCGCAAAGCACGGCGATCTTCGGCTTGTGCAGGGTCTCGCTCTTCCACACCACCTCGAAGGGGATGCCGCCATGACCCATGCTGCGGCGGATTGTCTTGCGGACGTCGAGCTTGCCCTTGTGCGCCCGATGGCGTTTGCGGGCGTATTTGGTGGCCAGGCGACGGGCCATGCGGCGGACGAGGGCCTCCATCGACTGGAAGTCTTCGGGCTCGACCGCGGTCAGTCTCTGCTGCGCCAGGATGGCGTCGCGCATCCGACGGCCGCTTTCGCTGGCGTAGAGCTGCGACTGGCGCTCGACAAACGCCGCGGCCTGGACGAACAGGGCGGCGCGTCGCTCGGCCAGGCGTTCGGCCAAGGCCTGGTCCCGCGACTGGCCGGCCGCGCGCAGGGCCTGGATCATCGCCTCCAGCTCCCGCAGGCCCATGTCGTCGAGCAGCCGCCGGGTGAGCAGATTGCGCTGGCTTTCCAGGCGAATGTCCTGGGCGCCAACCCGGGCCGCGGCGGCCTCCATGGCCTGGGCCAGACCCGCGGCGTCGCCGCTCATAAGCTGCGCCGCCAGGGGCGGCGCGCCCGGCGGC
>CAIQDO010000304.1 GCA_903870555.1 uncultured Caulobacteraceae bacterium | reverse complement strand
TGGCGGGCTTCACCAACACCGGGACCGGAAACGTATCGATCACCGACGCCAAGGTCACGGGCCTGACGGTGAGTTCGGCGGTCGACGCCGGCGCCGGAAACACCCTGACCCTGACGACGAGCAACGGCGGCCCGCTGACCCTTTCGGCCAACGTTAAGGCGGCCGGGGGCACGGT
Organism: uncultured Caulobacteraceae bacterium; assembly: GCA_903870555.1. Taxonomy (GTDB): domain Bacteria; phylum Pseudomonadota; class Alphaproteobacteria; order Caulobacterales; family Caulobacteraceae; genus Acaudatibacter; species Acaudatibacter boreus. Next base: position 3,489 of record CAIQDO010000304.1, on the reverse strand, counting down.
CGATCTGATCTCCGCCGGGTCACTGAGCCAGACGGCAGGGATCATCACCACGGCGACCCTGACCGGTTCGTCGGTCGGCGGGGCGAGTCTGACCGACGCCAACCTGTTCGACAGCCTGGCGGGCTTCACCAACACCGGGACCGGTAACGTCTCGATCACCGACGCCAAGGCGAGCGGATTGACCGTCTCCGCGGCGGTCGACGCCGGGACGGGTGACACCCTGACAATCACCACGACAAACGGCGGATCCCTGACCCTGGGCGCCGATCTGACGGCGCCGAGCGGCGCGGTGAATCTCGTCTCTGCGGCGACGATTGACCAGACCGGCGGCGCCATCACGACGGCCGCCCTGACGAGTGCGTCGAAGGGCGCGGCGACCCTGACCGGCGCCAATCTGGTCGGTTCCCTGGTCAGCTTTACCAATGGCGGCGCTGGAGACCTCAGTTTCACCGACGCCCTGGCGGCCGGCGTCACCTTGACTACGAGAATCGACGCTGGCGCCGGCAACGTCACCCTCACCTCGACCGCGGCAGGCGCGCCGCTGGTCCTGGCCGCGGATGTCTCCACCGACGCCAGCCATCGGGTCGGACTGTTCTCCGCAGGGACGCTGAGCGAGACGACCGGCGTGATCACCACGGGCGCCCTTACCGGCGCCTCCAAGGATGGCGCGACACTGACGAACGCCAACCAGGTTGGCAGCCTTTCGGCCTTTGCCAACACCGGGGCGGGCGGTGTCTCATTTGCGGACGCCTCGGCCTCCGGGCTTGTTGTCTCCGGCCCGGTCGACGCTGGCGCCGGGAACACGCTGGCCCTGACCACCACCAACGGCGGCTCGCTGACGATCAACGGCTTGGTCAAGGCGGCCGGCGGTTCGGTCAATCTGATCTCGGCCTCGACCATCGGCGAGGGCGTGAACGGGGTCGTCAGCGCCGCGACGGTCAGCGCGACGGCGGTCGGCGCGATCGCCCTGACAGGGGCCAATCTTGTCGACACCCTGGGCGGCCTGAACAATGGCGGGTCGGGGACCCTCGCCTTCACCAACGCCAAAGCCTCCGGCCTGACGGTCGGCGCGGATCTGAGCGCCGGCTCCGGAAACATCTTCTTGGCGACCACCAATGGGGGTTCGCTGACGCTGGCGGCAAGTCTGACCACCGACGGCGGCCATTCCGTCAGTCTGGTTGCCGCGGGGCCGATCAGCCAGAACCTGGGCGTGATTTCCACCTCGACCCTGACGGGCTCCTCGGTTGGCGGCGCGGCCCTTGCCAACGCAAACCTGTTCGACAGCCTGGCGGGCTTCACCAACACCGGGACCGGAAACGTCTCGATCACCGACGCCAAGGCCTCGGGCCTGACGGTGACCTCGGCGGTTGATGCGGGCTCCGGAAACGCCCTGACCCTGACGACGACCAGCGGCGGCCCGCTGACCCTGGCGGCCAACGTCAAGGCGGCCGGCGGCACGGTCGATCTGATCTCAGCAGGGCCTCTGAGTCAGACGTCGGGCGTGATCACCACCGCGACCCTGACCGGGTCGTCGGTCGGCGGCGCCAGCCTGACCGACGCCAATCTGTTCGGCAGCCTGGCGGGCTTCACCAACACGGGGACCGGAAACGTCTCGATCACCGACGCCAAGGCCTCGGGCCTGACCGTGACGTCGGCTGTCGACGCGGCCTCGGGAAACACCCTGACCCTGACGACGACCAACGGCGGCCCGCTGGCCCTGGCGGCCGATGTCACGGCGGCCGGCGGCACGGTCGACCTGATCTCGGCCGGCGCGCTGGGCCAGACGGCCGGCGTGATCACCGCGGCGACCCTGACCGGCTCGTCGGTCGGCGGGACGAGCCTGACCGACGCCAACCTGTTCGATAGCTTGGCTGGTTTCACCAATACCGGCCTTGGCAACGTCCTGGTCACCGACGCGCAGGCGTCCGGCCTGACCGTGACCGCCGCGGTGGATGCCGGAAACGCCAACGGCCTCACCCTGACCGCGACGGGCGGCGGGTCGCTGACATTGGCGGCCAACCTGACGTCCCCCGGCGGTTCGGTGACGCTCAACTCCGCCGGCCTTGTCGATCAGACCAGCGGCGTGATCACCACCGGCGCCCTCAGCGGCGCTTCCGTCGGCGGGGCGAGACTCGGCGACAACAACCTGTTCGACAGCATCGGAAGCTTTGCCAACACCGGCGGCGGCGATGTGACCATCCGCGACGCCCAGACGACGGGCTTGACCCTGGCGTTCGGCGGCGGGGGCGTCAGCAATGCTGGCGGCGGGAACATCCTGCTCGACGCGACCGGGCCTCTGTCCCTTCAGGCCAATGTCTCAGCCGTCGGCGGCACGGTCAATCTGTCCTCGGGTGGCGCGATCAACCAGACCGCCGCGGCGATCACCGCGGCGACGCTGAACAGCGCCTCCCACGGCGACACGATCCTGGCCAAGGCCAATCAGGTCGACACCCTCGCGAGCTTCACCAATGGCGGCGCCGGCCAGCTCGCCTTCGTCAACGCCAAAACCTCGGGGCTGACGGTCAGCCAGGATGTCAACGCCGGCGCCGGCGATGTCAGCATCTCCTCAACCCCATCGGGGGTGGCGCTGACTCTCGCGGTCAATCTGAGCACCGACGCCAACCACCGGGTGCAGCTCAGTTCGGGCGGGGCGCTCGTCCAGACCGCCGGCGCGATCACGACAGGAACCTTGACCACCACCTCGACCGGCGGCGCTAGCCTGACGGGCGCCAACAGCTTCGACAAGCTGTCGGGACTGTCGAATCTGGGCGGGGGCCCAGTCAGTCTCGTCGACGTCAAGCCGACCGGCCTGACCATCACCGGTTCAACCAATGTCGGGAACGGCAACACCTTCAACCTGACGACTACCGCGGGGCCGCTGACTTTGTCCGCGGGCCTCACCGCCAATGGCGGGACGGTGAACCTGTCGTCGGCGGGAACGATCACCCAGTCGGCCGGGGTCATAACCGCCGCCAACCTCAACAGCGCCTCGCAGGGCGCGGCGAGCCTGACCGGCGCCAACAACGTCGCCACCCTGGCCACCTTCACCAATGGCGGAGCGGGCGACCTCAGCTTCACCGACGCCTCGCCCGGCGGCTTCACAGTCGGGTCCGACATCATGGCCGGGGCCGGCAATCTCTCTTTGGCCTCGACGGCGGCCGGCAAGGCGCTGTCCATCGCCGTGAACCTCAGCACCGACGCCAGCCACGGCGTCAAGCTGAGTTCGGCTGGCGCTCTGCTTCAGACCGCCGGCGTGGTCACGACAGGGTCATTCACGGGTTCGTCGGCTGGCGGCGCCAGCCTGACCGACGCCAACCTGTTCGACAGTCTGTCTGGCTTCACCAACACCGGGACTGGAAATGTCTCGATCACCGACGCCAAGGCCTCGGGCCTGACGGTGACGTCAGCGGTCGACGCCGGCGCCGGAAACACCCTGACCCTGACGACCACCAACGGCGGCCCGCTCACCCTGGCGGCCAACGTCACGGC
>CAIQDO010000303.1 GCA_903870555.1 uncultured Caulobacteraceae bacterium | reverse complement strand
GACTGGAGTTCAGACGTGTGCTCTTCCGATCTGCCCCCGCCGATGGCTCCCCCGCCCCCGCCGCCGCCCCCGGCCTATCAGACGCACGACTACGTCATCTACTTCCCGTTCGATCAGTTCGTGGTCACACCGGAAGCCCAGGCGGTCCTGCAAGATGCTGCCAAGTATTCCATCGACGGCCACGCCTCGAAGGAAGTCGTCGTCGGCCACACCGACACCTCTGGCTCGGTGGCCTACAATATCCGACTGTCCGAACGCCGCGCCAAGGCGACCGCCGACGGCCTGGTCACCCTCGGCGTTCCGGCCGCAAGCCTGGATGTCAGCTGGAAAGGCAAGTCCGAACCGGCCGTGCAGACTGGCGATGGGGTGAAGGAGCCCCTGAACCGTCGCGCCACGATCGAGATCCTGTTCTGATCGATCGTCCGGCTTCCTGACGAAAACGGAGAGAGCCCGGTTGCAAGACCGGGCTCTTTTCATTCGTCCGACTCTTGCCGTCGCGAAAGGCAACGACTGGACATATTGTCGCAAGGTGTGTCCTCAGAGATACGCACCTTCCTGCCCTGTTTGTTATAATCTCCCGACCAGATCGGCAGAGCCGAGACAAAGAGGGAACCACGATGAAATTGAAACTCCTGGGGGGTGTCGCCCTGGCCGCCGCTTGCGCCGCCTCCGGCGCATGGGCCGAGAATGGCTGGTACGGCGCCGTCGACGTCGGCGCCCATAACATCCACGACGTCCACGCCACCGCGTCGAACCAACCGGTTGTCACGGTGAAGGGCGAAGACAACGTCGTCGCCTTCGCCCGGCTTGGCTACCGCCTTTCGCCCTACCTTCGCCTGGAAGTCGAAGGCGGCTACCGCCCGAGCGATATCAAGAGCCTGACGCTCCTCGGTGGAACCCCCAGCTATCTGTGCGGGTCCGGTTCCCTGGCCTACACTGGCGGCGCCTTCACCGGAACCTGCGGTCATCCGTCCGGCAACATCGAGGCCTGGACCGCCATGGCCAACGCCCTGGTCGATGTCCTGCCCAACTCGAAGATCGATCCCTTCTTCGGCGGCGGCGTCGGCCTTGTCGACGCAAAGGTCCATGGTACGGGCAATCTGGTCGGTCCGACCGCCGCCACCGGCGCCTACTTCAACGGTTCGTCGACGCACCTGGCCTACCAGGCCGTGGCCGGCGTCTCCTATGTGGCCACCGATCGCCTGAACGTCGACCTGACGTTCCGCTACCTCGGCAGCGCGCATGGCAACTACACGGCCGGTTCCAACAGCGGCGGCGTTCAGACCTTCAGCGGCAAATATGGGGATTCCTCCCTGACGCTCGGCTTGCGCTACGCCCTGACGGCGCCGCCACCCCCGCCGCCTCCTCCGCCCCCGCCCCCGCCGCCGCCGCCGCCGCCTCCTCCGCCCCCGCCCCCGCCGCCTCCCCCGCCGCCGCCGCCCCCGCCGCCGCCGCCGGTGTTCGTGGCTCACGACTACATCATCTACTTCCCGTTCGATCAGTTCGTGATCACACCGGAAGCCCAGGCGGTGCTGCAGGATGCGGCCAAGTACTCGATTGACGGCCATGCGACGAAGGACATCGTCGTCGGCCACACCGACACCTCCGGTTCGGTCAAGTACAACCTGCGTCTGTCCGAACGCCGCGCCAAGGCGGCCGCCGACGGCCTGGTTTCGCTTGGCATCCCGGCCTCCAACCTGGACGTGAGCTGGAAGGGCAAGTCCGAGCCGGCCGTGAAGACCGGCGACGGGGTCAAGGAACCCCTGAACCGCCGCGCCACGATCAAGGTCGTGTTCTGATCAAGCGTCTGCCTGACTGACGAAAACGAACGGGGCCCGGTCGCAAGACCGGGCCTTTTTCGTTTGGGTCCCGCGCCGCCAATCAGAGTGGATTCACGACGCCGTGAACGCACGCGCCGACACTTCGCCAACCCATTGAAACCGCTGGGGTCGTGGGCTTGTTAACCGTTTGTTGACACAAAAATTACACGTGGCGGCGTGCGACCGGTTGACGCTCCAGGCCGGCTATGACCCCATATGTGGGGTGGATGGGTGCTTCGCCCACAACATTTGGGGTGTTTCATTTTGGCTACCGGGGCAATCATCGGCAATCAAGCCGCCAAGGACCGTCTTGAACGCAACACGCGGGCGAGCGCGCCGCGACCGCGTCTGCAACTGGTCAGCAAGGTCGTGATCGACCGGTCGCGCGACGACCTCTTGACCGATTTCGGCAAGACGACCCTGGAAGACCGCTATCTGCTGCCGGGCGAATCCTATCAGGACATGTTCGCGCGGGTAGCCACGGCCTTCGCCGACGATACCGATCACGCCCAGCGAATCTATGACTATATTTCGCGGCTGTGGTTCATGCCCTCGACCCCGGTGCTGTCCAATGGCGGCGCGGCGCGCGGCCTGCCGATCTCCTGCTTCCTCAACGCCGTCGAGGATTCGCTGGAGAGCATCGTCTCCACCTGGAATCAGAATGTCTGGCTGGCGGCCAATGGCGGCGGCATCGGCACCTATTGGGGCGGCGTCCGGTCGATCGGCGAGAAGGTCAAGGGTTCGGGCCAGACCAGCGGCATCATCCCCTTCATCCGCGTGATGGACAGCCTGACCCTGGCGATCAGCCAGGGCTCCCTGCGCCGCGGCTCGGCGGCCGTCTATATCGACATCCACCACCCGGAGATCGAGGAGTTCCTTGAGATCCGCAAACCCTCCGGCGACTTCAACCGCAAGTCGCTCAACCTGCACCATGGCATCTCGATCACCGACGAGTTCATGCACGCGGTTCTGGCCGGCGGCCTGTTCGCCCTGCGCTCGCCCAAGACCGGCGAGGCCGTCCGCCACGTCGACGCCCGCACGCTTTGGCAAAAGGTGCTGGAGCTTCGGCTGCAGACCGGCGAGCCCTATCTGATCTTCTCCGACACGGTGAACCGGGCCATGCCCCAGCACCAGCGTGACCTGGGCCTGAAGGTGCGCCAGTCCAACCTGTGCTCCGAGATCATGCTGCATTCGGGCGTCGATCACCGCGGCGAGGAACGCACGGCAGTGTGCTGCCTGTCGTCGGTCAACGCCGAGAGTTTTCTGGAGTGGCGCGACCACCCCACCTTCATCGAGGACATCATGCGCTTCCTCGACAATGTGCTGCAGGACTTCATTGACCGCGCGCCGCCGGAAATGGGCCCGGCCGCCTATGCCGCCATGCGCGAGCGTTCGGTGGGCCTGGGCCTGATGGGCTTCCATTCGTTCCTGCAGGCCCAGAACGTGCCTTTCGAGAGCGCCTTGGCCAAGTCGTGGAACATGCGCCTGTTCAAGCATCTGCGCCGCGGCTGCGACGCCGCCAGCAAGACCCTGGCCGAAGAGCGCGGCGCCTGCCCCGACGCCGAGGAGCGCGGGGTGATGGAGCGCTTCAGCCACAAGCTGGCGATCGCCCCCACCGCGTCGATCTCGATCATCTGCGGCGGCACCAGCGCCGGCATCGAGCCGATCCCGGCCAATATCTACACCCACAAGACCCTGTCGGGCTCGTTCGCGGTCAAGAACCCCTATCTGGAGCGGGTCCTGGAGGCCAAGGGCCGCAACACCGAGGATATCTGGCTGAACATCCTCGAGAACGAGGGGTCGGTGCAGCAGCTCGACTTCCTCAGCGACGACGAGAAGGACGTCTACAAGACCGCCTTCGAGCTCGACCAGCGCTGGATCATCGACCTCGCCGCCGACCGCACGCCGGAGATCTGCCAGTCGCAGTCGGTGAACGTGTTCCTGCCGGGCGACGTCGACAAGTGGGACCTGCACATGCTGCACTGGCAGGCCTGGGAGCGGGGCGTGAAGAGCCTCTACTACCTGCGCTCCAAGTCCGTTCAGCGCGCCGCCTTCGCCGGGGCCGACATGGCCATCGATAGCGCAGCCCGGGCCGACGAGGCCCGCACCGACTACGAGGAATGCCTCGCCTGTCAGTGAGGGAGTGAGCCGAGCCCCGCCTCGCTGGCAGGGTGGACGCCGTGCTCGGTGACGAAACTGGTGATCAGCCGGGCCGGCGTCACGTCGAAACCGAAATTGACCGCCGGGCTACCGGGCGCGCTGATCTGCACCGTCGCCAGGCCGCCGTCCGCCAAAGCGCCGGTCATATGCGTCACCTCGGCGCCATCGCGCTCCTCGATGGGAATCTGGGCCACGCCGTCGGTCAGGGTCCAGTCGATGGTCGAGGCCGGCGCGGCGATATGGAAATCCACGCCGTTGTCCGTCGCCGCCAGGGCCTTCAGATAGGTGCCTATCTTGTTGGCGGCGTCGCCCGTGCGGGTGATCCGGTCGGCGCCGACGAGGCACAGATCCACCCGGCCATGCTGCATCAGATGGCCGCCGACGTTGTCGACGATGATCGTGTGATCGACGCCCTGCTGGCCCAGTTCGAAGGCGGTCAGGGCGGCGCCCTGGTTGCGCGGCCGCGTCTCGTCGACCCACACATGAAGGGGGATGCCGCGCTCCTGGGCGACATAGATTGGCGCCAGCGCCGTGCCCCAGTCCACCGTCGCCAGCCAGCCGGCGTTGCAGTGGGTGAGGATATTGACCACTTCGCCCGGCTTTAGCGCGGCTGCGGCAGCGATCAGGTCAGCCCCGTTTTCGCCGATACGGCGGCAGGCGACGACATCCTCCTCTGTGATGTCATGGGCCAGGCCATAGGCCGCCGCCTCGCGCGCGGACAGGGGGAGCGCGGCGAGTTCCGCCGTCACCCGGTCGACCGCCCAAGCCAGGTTCACGGCGGTCGGCCGCGACGCCTTCAATCGCCGACCGGCGTCGGTCAGCGCGGCGTCGGAGGAGTCCGCGCGCATCGCCAGGGCCAGCCCCCAGGCCGCCGCCACCCCGATCAGGGGCGCGCCGCGCACCCGCATGGTCGAGATCGCCTCGACAGCGTCATCGAGCGTCTCCAAGGCGACGATGACCACCGCGTGCGGCAGCCGCGTCTGGTCGATGATCTCGACGGCGCCGGAGGCGGTGGGCCAGATGGTGCGAAAGGGTTGACCGTGGATCAGCATGATCCTGGCCTTAGCAGGACCAGGGCATCGATCGAAGAGGCGGCTTCACCCCTCGTCGGGATCGAGGCCAAGCGGGAACCGCTCGGCCCATAGCGCCGCCAACCGAGGATGAGACTCGACGCGGCGGACGACCGCGCCGATCCGGGGGGCGATGTGGTCGTGCAGGGGCCCGCGGGGCGTCCATCGGGAGACGACGGTCACATAGAGATCCAGCACCGTCAGGTCCTCGCCGAGAAGCCAGGGTCCCGGCGTGATCCCGGCCTCCATTAGCCCCCAGCCACGCACGATGCGCTCGGCCAGACGGGTCTTCACCTGCGCCTGCGCCGCCTCGCCGTCCACCACGCGGCCGGGAACATCACGCACCCAGTAGAGGGCGTAGATCGAGGAGGAGACGAAGGCCATCCAGCGCAGGAAGGCCGGGCGACGGGGCGAGTCGATCGGCGGAGACAGACGGGCTTGCGGGAAGGCGTCGGCCAGCCAGATCAGGATCGCCGCGCTCTCGGTGATGATCTCGCCGCCGGGCAGTTCAAGCACCGGAACCTGGGCGGTGACTGTCTGCGGCGGGCGCTCCGGCCCGGACGCTCCAGCGTCGACCACACGATAGGGCGCGCCGATCAGGGTCAGGCCGGCCTCCACCGCCACATTGCCCCAGCCCCGCTCGCCGTAGACGACAAATTCACCGGCCATCAATCTTATCCCCATTCCTCACACATCATATTGATCCCCCGCTTAAGGATCACACTAGATGTTGTCCCAGACCTTGCTACCTTCGGTCCCCCGATTCATGCTTGGCCCGATTCACCGCGCCAGCCCAGAGACCTCCGCCATGACGCTCCTCTCGCCAAGCCTGATCATGCCCGGCGCCGCCGGCCAGGCCAAGCCGGGCCTCCTTACCCCGTCGTTCGCCTACAAGCCGTTTCGCTACCCCTGGGCCTATGATTTCTGGAAGCGCCAGCAGCAGGTCCACTGGATGCCCGAGGAGGTGCCGCTGGGCGAGGACTGCAAGGACTGGGCGGCCAAGCTCAACGACCGCGAACGCAACCTGCTGACCCAGATTTTCCGCTTCTTCACCCAGGCGGACGTCGAGGTGAACGACAACTACATGGAGCGCTACGCCACGGTGTTCAAACCCACCGAGGTGAAGATGATGCTGTCGGCCTTCTCCAACATGGAGACGATCCACATGGCCGCCTACGCCCTGCTGCTCGAAACCATCGGCATGCCGGAATCGGAGTTTTCCGCCTTCCTCGAGCTCGAGGCGCTGAAGGCCAAGCACGACTACATGCAGCAGTTCGGCGTCGGCTCGAACGCCGACATCGCCCGCACCCTGGCCATGTTCGGCGGCTTCACCGAGGGCCTGCAGCTGTTCGCCAGCTTCGCCATGCTCATGAACTTCCCGCGCTTCAACAAGATGAAGGGCATGGGCCAGATCGTCTCCTGGAGCGTGCGCGACGAGAGCCTGCACTGCGAGGGCATCGTCAAGCTCTACCACGCCTTCAACGCCGAGACCGGGGCAGTCACCAAGTCGGTGGCCGACGACATCGTCGACTGCTGCCGCACCGTGGTGGGGCTGGAGGACCGCTTCATCGACCTGGCGTTCGAGGCCGGCGACGTCCAGGGCATGACGCCCGACGACATCAAGGCCTACATCCGTTTCATCGCCGACTGGCGTCTGCGCCAGCTGCGCCTGCCGGAGATCTTCGGCGGGCGGAAGGACAACCCCCTGCCCTGGCTGCAATCGCTGCTGTCGGGCGTCGAACACGCCAACTTCTTCGAGGCCCGATCAACGGAATATTCCAAGGCGGCGACCCGCGGGGCCTGGCACGGCGAGGCCGGGGTGTGGGCGGAGTTCGACAAGGTCATCGCCAAGCGCAATCAGCCGGATCTGTTCGCGGGGTAGGGGGGGATATCCACCCTTCTCCAGCGTCGCGACTGTTCGTATCGCACTTTTTGGAACCGATGACT
>CAIQDO010000302.1 GCA_903870555.1 uncultured Caulobacteraceae bacterium | reverse complement strand
CTAGCACCTGGACCGTGTCGCCGGTCTCGCCCGCCTCGACCTCCTGGCCGTCCCGGACCACCGCCAGGGTGTGAACCGTGGTTTCGTTGTGCTCGTGGCCGGTAAAGACCGTGGGGCCAAGCCGGTCGCGCAGGGCCAGCCACACGGCGCCCTGTGCCTGCTGGCCGGAACCGGACCAGGCCTCGCGGGCCATGGCGCGCTGGGCGGCCATCGCCGCCTGGAAGCCGTCGAGGTTGACGCCGATGCCGCGCGGCCGCAGCGCATCCTGGGTCAGGTCCAGCGGGAAGCCGTAGGTGTCGTAGAGCTTGAAGGCGGTCTCGCCTTCGAGCATGTCGCCGTGACCAAGGGTCGCGGTGGCTTCCTCAAGCAACGACATGCCGCGGCCGAGGGTGCGCAGGAAGCGCTCCTCTTCCTGGCGGAGGGTCTCGGTAATTGTCGCCTCGGCCCGGCGCAGCTCAGGATAGGCTTCGCCCATTTCCGTCACCAGGGCCGGAACGAGCTTGTGCATCAGGGGCTCCTTGGCCCCCAGCAGGTGGGCGTGCCGCATGCCCCGGCGCATGATCCGGCGCAGCACATAGCCGCGACCCTCGTTCGAGGGCGTCACACCGTCGGCGATCAGGAAACTGGTGGACCGCAGGTGGTCGGCGATCACCCGGTGCGAGGGGCCGTTGGTCGCACCGCCCGCGCCGCCGAGCGCCTCGCGGCTGGCGGCCATCAAGGTGCGGAACAGGTCGATGTCGTAGTTGTCGTGAACGCCCTGCATCACCGCGGTCAGGCGCTCGATGCCCATGCCGGTATCGATCGACGGCCTAGGCAGATCGCGCCGGGTCCCGTCGGCGAACTGCTCATACTGCATGAACACCAGGTTCCAGATCTCGGTGAACCGGTCGCCATCCTCGTCCGGCGAGCCGGGCGGCCCGCCGGCGACGTGCTCGCCGTGGTCGTAGAAGATCTCGGAACAGGGTCCGCAGGGGCCGGTGTCGCCCATCGACCAGAAGTTGTCGCTGGAATCGATGCGAATGATACGGCTGTCGGGCAGGCCGGCGATCTTGCGCCAGAGGGTCGCCGCCTCCTCGTCGCTGGAGTGGTGAGTGACCGACAGCCGCGCCGGATCGATGCCGAAGTCGCGGGTGATCAGGGTCCAGGCCAGCTCGATCGCCTGTTCCTTGAAGTAGTCGCCGAACGAGAAGTTGCCGAGCATCTCGAAGAAGGTGTGGTGGCGGGCGGTGTAGCCGACGTTGTCGAGGTCGTTGTGCTTGCCGCCGGCGCGGACGCACTTCTGCGAGGTGGCGGCGCGCGGAGACGGCGGGGTCTCGGCGCCGGTGAAGATGTTCTTGAACGGCGCCATGCCGGCGTTGACGAACAGCAGCGTCGGATCGCTCTGCGGCACCAGCGGCGCCGAAGGCAGCACGGCATGATCCTGGCTGGCGAAGTAGTCGAGGAACTGACGGCGGATTTCATTGAGACTGGGCATGGTCGCCCTCTACCATCTCGATCTTGCGGCACAAAGGGGGCCGAACGGCGAGCCCTGGTCTGGATGGGTCGTGGCGGGACAATTGGCCGCCGTCCTTGATTTGACTCACCCCGTCGCCGGCTGACGCCATGGTAGAGTCGGGGCGGAGCGCTCTGTGGGCGCCGGAAAGACATCGACATGACCGACCCTTTGCCACCGACGCACCACAGATCTG
>CAIQDO010000301.1 GCA_903870555.1 uncultured Caulobacteraceae bacterium | reverse complement strand
CGCCGCGGGTTTGGCGACCCAATACACGCTTGGATTGCGCGCGGGCGACGCTCTGCACCTCGCCCTCGCGCTCGACTGCGGCGCGAGCCTCCACACCCTCGATCGCGGTCTGGCCGACGCAGCCGGCGCCCTCGGCGCGAGGGTCGAGCTTCTCTGAGGGGTTTTTACACGGTTGCGGGATTTCTGCGGCCGGCGGATATGCGCCTGGTCTCAGGGCACGACGGCTGACGGCCACAAAAGTCTGTTTCCCACAACGTCACCGTAACCGCTGTCGACGCGCAGGCGTCAGGCGGTGAGCGCGCCGGCGCGGCGGCGGCGCATCGCGGCGCCGGTGAGGCCGACACCGACGATCATCATGGCCCAGCTCGCGGGTTCCGGCACGCCGCCGGCCGGCGTATCGGAAATCGTCAGCGTGCCGTTCTGCTGGCCGCCAGGACTGTAGAGTGTAAATGCGCCCGATTTGAACGTCGGCGAGGCGAGCGCGCCGGTGTAAATCGCGTCACCCTGGCCCGAGTATATCGCACCTCCGAGTATGAATAAAGCATTTGGATCGTAGATGACTATCCCTCCGCCGGATCCATCGCTTCGAACTGACAATGCGTAAACGTTGTCTATATTGCCTGGCATTGCAAATGTGAGATTGAAAAAGTTGGCAACCACACTATTAAAGTTATAGGGCTTTGCGGTCGCCGGTATCGACCATGTCGCCGTATAGTCGCCGGTTAGGCTGAAATGATAGGTGGTGACTGCGGAGGCGGGTGCGGCGATCGCGGCTGCGACCGTGGCCGCCAGGATGAGTTTGAGCACGTGAACCCCCTTCATGAAGTTGTGGCGGCCGCAACCCGTGCCGAAGGCTCGGGTCTAAACTCGCCCCAAAAGGCAAAGCGGTGCGCGGCGCATGCCGCTTCTCTGTCGCCAGAATTTAGACACATGGCCGCCATTGCGGCGCAGGTCAAGCCAGGGTCCGGGCTGGCGCCCGTTTCGCGCGCGCACACGCAAATGTCGATCCGCTTGCGCCCCCCGACGGCAATTTGCAGGGACACAATACGCAATTGAGTTTCCCTTTGTTTCCGGTGACATGGCGTAATTGGGGTAGGTCCACCCTCCATGGGATACGAAGTCAGTGTCGAGCTGCTTCACAATGGAGAATGGACCATGCCTCAAACTTACGCGGGATTGGATGTATCGGACAAGAGCACGCATGTGTGCGTGGTCGGCGATGACGGAAAGGTGCTGTGGCGCGGGGTATGCGCGACCGATCCGATGGCCTTGGCGACGACGCTGAACAAGCATTGCCGCGGCGTTGTCCGTGTTGTCCTGGAAACCGGGTCGCTGTCTTCGTTCCTCTACCATGGGCTGATCGAGCGCGGTGTGCCGGCCATCTGCATCTGCGCCCGCCACGCGAAGGGTGTGCTGTCGGCCCGCGTCAACAAGAGTGACGCCCATGACGCCGAGGGTCTGGCGCAGCTGGCGCGCACGGGTTGGTACAAGGCCGTCCACATCAAGGACGGCGCCACCCATATGGATCGCGCCCAGCTCAAGGTGCGCGAGCAGTTGATCAAGACCCACCGCGCGATGGCCAACCAGCTGCGCGGGCTTCTTAAGCTGTTCGGCCTGCGGATGGGCAAGGTGACCACGCCGGGCAAGCGGTCGGAACGGCTCGAGATCCTGTTCGATCAGAAGCCCGAACTTCGGTCGATCTTCACCCCCCTCATCGACGGCCTGGCGGCCCTCGAAAAGCAGATCAGGGTGTCGTCCCGGGCGATCAAGGCCCGCGCCGCGGCCGATCCCGTCTGTCCTCGCCTGATGAGCGCGCCCGGCGTCGGCCCAATCACCGCGCTGACCTTCAAATGCAGCATCGAGGATCCAGCGCGGTTCGCGCGCGGCGCGGACGTCGGCGCCTACGCTGGCCTCGTTCCCCGACGCACGCAATCGGGCGAACGTGACGTGAAGGGGCGCATCTCCAAGGCCGGTGATCCCATGCTCAGGTCGGCGTTGTACGAAGCCGCCAACAACCTGCTGAGCCGCGTCAAGCGGGCCAGTCCGCTTCAGACGTGGGGCAAGGCCCTGGTGGCGACCAAGGGGGCCAAGCGCGCCCGCGTCGCCGTCGCCCGCAAGATGGCCGTCCTGCTGCACAAGCTTTGGCGGACCGATACCGACTTCGAATGGGCTTGACCGCCCTCCGCGAAGGCTTGGCCGGACGTCAAAACGGGTGATCTCGTTTATACTGTCGAGACTCCAATCTCGTCGGTGACATAGAGACACCCACCCCTCAGCCGCCTGACCGCGATCATGAAGGCATGGACAAAGGCCGGCTCCAAAGCCCGTCCATGACCTCGAAGACAACCGTAGACGACGGTCGGCATCGAAGGGTTCATTGATATATCAGCGCCCCGCCTTCATGTATGGCGGGCAGGGAGGCATGGATGAAGGAGGAAGCTTGCTCACTACAGCGCTTGTGGTCGGCGCGCTCGCAAGCCTCCTCCTTCATCCATGCCGTTCCAAGACGGGAAAGTTGACCTCTTGGAGCCAATGAAGACCATAAAAATCATCCGATAGGGCAAAAACAATTAGACAACATTGCACGGTTTTGACGATTGACGTCACGGTGCTAGAAATCGTCTATCGCCCGACAATTACACTGAAATTTGTAAAGCGGACTCGATATTTGGGTGTCTCATTCAGCCGCCAGCGGCTTGATCGCGGCCAGATCGTCCTTCGTCGCCATGGCCGCGATCGACAGGTCGTGTGTTGTCTGGAGGCTGATCCAGAACTGAGGCGTGGTGCCGAACACCTTGGCGAGTCGAAGGGCCGTATCGGCAGTCACCGGCTGCTTTTCCCGGACAAGACGCTCGATGCGCGTCCGATCCTTCAGGCCCATCGCGCGCGCCAGTGCGCCGGCCGTTAGTCCGTATTCCGGCATATAGTCCTCGCGGAGATGTTCGCCGGGATGCGGCGCGGGCCTCTCGAAGTTGCTGAGATCGATCGCGGCCATGGCAGTTCCTTTCCCGCGGCGGTCGCCGCTCAATGGTAGTCCCCGAACCAGACTCGCTCCGGCCCATGTTTTCCCCACTCGAAGGTGATCCGAAATTGGTCGTTCACGC
Source organism: uncultured Caulobacteraceae bacterium (assembly GCA_903870555.1). Classification (GTDB taxonomy): domain Bacteria; phylum Pseudomonadota; class Alphaproteobacteria; order Caulobacterales; family Caulobacteraceae; genus Acaudatibacter; species Acaudatibacter boreus. Next base: position 2,103 of record CAIQDO010000301.1, on the reverse strand, counting down.
TGATTGACCATTCTCCGGCGCGATCACCCTCCAGCCTGTGAAGCCGCTGGCTCGGCGGTGTCCGGAGGTCGTGAATTTCGAAGGCGTCATTGAGTCGAAACAGCCGACGGCGAACCGCGTTGACAAGGTCTGGCGGAAATCCCGTGCCTGGGTTCCGGCCTTCGAAGATCGCCTTGGCCTGATCGCTTTTCCAACTCTGGATGGTCACGTCCGTCACACCCCAACCGAAGAGAACGTAGCGCGTCGCGCGACGGACTCCAAGTGTGTTGTAGTGTGGCCTGCTACAGGGGGGGGCACGATGCCGCTAATGCTCCGCCGCCGCCATCGGCGGACTCGCGGGCGGCGCGCCGATCGGCCGCAGGAACAGGATCAGCGGCATCACCCCCACCGCGCCCAGAAACAGAAGCTGATAGAGATCGACGTAGGCGACCATCGACGCCTGGCGAGTGGCCTCGGCGTTGAGCGACATCATCCCCGCCTGGGTCGACAGGCTCATCGATCCGGCCATCTCGGGTGTGCGGAGCATCGGGTTGTCCGGCGTCAGGCGGCCGATCAGGCCGTTGTGCACCGTCTGCACCAGCCGGGTGTAGGTGGCCTGCAGCAGGGAGATGCCCGCGCTGTTGCCGACGCTGCGCAGCAGGGCGAAGAAGCCGGTGGCGTCGGGCCTCAGGGAGGGATTCAAGGTGCCGAACGCCAGCACCGTCACCGGCGTGAACACCATGCCGGTGCCGAGGCCCTGGACGAAGCCGGTGGTGGCGACCGCGTGCCAGTCCATGTTCAGGGCGAAATGGCTCATCGCCCGGAACGACAGGGCGTAGATTCCCAGGCCGGTGATGATCAGCACCCGGGGATCGACCCTGTTGATGATGCGGCCGACGACGAACATCGAGACGATGCTTCCCAAGCCCCGCGGCGCGGTGACCAGGCCCGTCTCCAGGACCGGATAGCCCATCAGAGTCTCCAGCATCGGCGGCAGAATGGCCATCACCGGAAACACCAACACCCCCAGCGACAGATTGACCAAGGTGGCGGTGACGAAGTTGCGGTCGCGCAGCAGCGCCAGCGGCAGGAATGAGGGCCGTTTGGTCACGGTGTGGACGACGAACATCCACAGGGCGCAGGCGGCGACCACCCCCTCCGCGACAGTCTCGCCCGACGAGAACCAGTCGTTCTGCTGACCCCGGTCGAGCATCAGTTGGAAGGCCGCCAGGGCGACGGCCAGCATCAGGAAGCCGACCCAGTCCAGCGGCCGGCTGTGGGTGGGACGGTTGGCCGGCAGGAACGCCGCCACGCCCGCGACGCACAGCGCCCCGATCGGCAGGTTGATATAGAACACCCACCGCCAGCTGAAGTCGTCGGTCAGCCAGCCGCCGAGCACGGGTCCGAGGATCGGCCCCACGGTGACGCCCATACCCCAGATGGCCATGGCCTGCCCCCGCTCCTTGACGGGATAGGTGTCGAGCATCACCGCCTGGGACAGGGGCATCATGCCGGCCCCGAACATTCCCTGCGCCACGCGGAACAGTACGATCTCGGCCAGGTTCTGGGCCGCGCCGCACAGGGCCGAGGCGAGGGTGAAGCCGATGATGGCGATCAGGAAGGTGTGCTTGACGCCGAACCGCCCGGCGAACCAGCCGGTCACCGGCGTCATGATCGCCGCGGCAATGATGTAGCTGGTCAGCACCCAGTTGATCTGTTCGGCCGACGCCGACATCGACCCGGCCATGTGCGGCAGGGCGACGTTTGCGATGGTCGAATCGAGCATGGTCATGATCGCCGCCAGCATCACCACCAGGGTGATCATGTTGCGGTTGACCGGCGCGGGGACGGGGGCCTCGATGCTCACCCCTCAGGCGAATAGCGGATTGCCGTAGGGGGAACCTATGGTTCGCCCGCCCCTAGATCTTGGCGCCGTCAAGCATTCCGGTGAAGCCGGCCGGCGCATAGGGGCCGAGCACGATCTGCTCCAGGACGCCCGCGCCCTTGCGGGTCCCATCGCTGGCCTCGACGACCTGCTGGACGTGCAGATGGTGCGGGTCCAGCGGGTCGAGCTGCGAGGGATCGAACGACTCGCCGTTGATGGCCAGTTCGCCGTGCCAGGTT
>CAIQDO010000300.1 GCA_903870555.1 uncultured Caulobacteraceae bacterium | reverse complement strand
TCGGCCGCGGCGCCCTGGGCCACGGCCCAGCCGATCCCTGACCGGCCGCCGACGATGATGATGCTGCGATCCTTCAACGACATGACGGTCTCCTTTGCAGTGGGATCAGCGGGTCCGGGCGCTCACGTCCGGATTGGCCACCCTGATCGGCGCCCTGGCGGCGAAGGCCGCAATGGCCTCCGGCATGTCGCCGTAAAAGGCCTTCATAGTCTCGCGCGTGTTGTAGCCAAGGTGGGGTGTAAGGGTGACGCTGTCCAGGCTCCGCAGCGGATGATCCGTCGGCAGCGGCTCCGCGTCGAACACGTCCAGGCCCGCGCCCGCCAACCGCCCGTCGCGGAGCGCGGCGATCAGCGCGGATTCCTCAACGATCGGGCCGCGCGAGGTGTTAACCAGATGGGCGGTCGGCTTCATCAGGCCCAGCTCGCGCGCGGTCACCAGACCTCGTGTCCGACCGCTGAGGATCAGGTGGATCGAGAGGACATCCGCCTGGGCGAACAGCGTGTCCTTGTCCACCCGGCGGGCGCCGACGGCGGTCGCCGCCTCGTCGGTGAGGTTCTGGCTCCAGGCGATCACATCCATGCCGAACACGCGGCCGTACTCCGCCATGCGTCTGCCAATCCGACCCAGACCCAGCAGGCCGAGAGTCTTTCCGGCCAGGATGACGCCGATGGTGTCCTGCCAACCGCCGGCGCGGAGGCCGCGATCGGCGCGGGCGATGTGGCGGACGCTGGCGATCACCAAACCCCAGGCCAGCTCCGGCGTGGCGTTGGACACGGCCGCGAAGGCCGGCCGGGCGAAGTCGGAATGAACCAGGATGACGCCGTGTTCGGTCGCGGCGGCGGTGTCGAGATTGGCCAGGGCGCGGCCGACCATCAGGATCAGCTTCAGATTGGGCAGGCGGGCGATCAGGGACCGCGGAAAGGCCGTGCGCTCGCGCATCGCACACAGGACATCGAACGGCGCGAGAGCCACGGCCGCCTCGTCTTCCGACAGGTGACGATCGAACACGGTGATACGGCTGCCCGCCGGCAGAATCGACCAGTCGGCGCTTTCGAGCGCCACGCGGCCATAGTCATCGAGAATGGCGATGTTCAGCATCGGACGATTTGCGCGCGCGGCGCGCCGTCCTGTCAAGGATGGGCGGCGGTCTTGTCGAGTGTGCGGGACATCTTGGCGACCTCGCGCAAGGTGTCGAGCGGCAGGGCCCCGGGGACCACGACGTCACCGATCACCATGCCCGGCGTGCCGGTGAAGCCCAGCGCCTGGGCCTCCGAATTGTTGCGCGCCAGGATCGCGTCGATGGCCTCGCTGCGCGCGGTCAGGTCCTTGTCCATCTGTTCCAGGTCCACGCCCGCGAAGGCCAGACGCTGCCGCACCTGGGCCTCGGTCGCCAGGCGGGTCGGCGTGTCGATCAGGATGTTGTGGGCCGCGAGGTAGCGGCCCTGGTAGTTGGCCGCCAGGGTCGCCCGGGCGGCGAAATCCGACACCCCGCCGAAGATCGGCCAGTCCTTGTACAGCACCCGGATCTTCGGATCGGCGGCCATCAGCTGCTGCAGGGTGACCGCCGCCTTTTTGCAATAGGGGCAGTTGAAATCGAGGTATTCGATGACCGTCAGATCGGCCGCCGGCGCCCCGGCGAAGGGCGCGGCCGGTCGCGCCAGAATGCGCGCTCTGCCCGCCTCGGAAATGCGCCCCACCTGGGTTTGGGCGACGGCTGGCGCGGCCAGAGCAAGACCGATCAGCAGCGCCATCAGGATCGGCAGCCGCCGAAACGAATCGAGTGGGATCATTGGGGCGGCGTCTCTCTTGGACGGACCGGCGCGAAGCCGACGGGCCGGCCCGCTTGATACACGCCGACGTCGCGCGCCGCGAGCCCAAGCCGGCGCTTGCCTGACCCTAGGTCCGGGCGGCGATGAATTGGACATGACCACGACGCAAGCCGCCATCGACTTCGCCCTGATGCCCGTTCTCGGAGACATCGCCCGCTATCACGCCCGCGTGCGCCGGGACGCCACGGCCCTGACCTTCGAAGGGCGGGCCACCACCTTTGGCGAATTCGACCGCCACACCAACCGGGTCGCCAACGCCTTGCTGGCGGCGGGCGTCACGCCGGGCCGGCGCATCGCCTACATCGGCAAGAACAGCGACCACTATTTCGAGGCCCTGATCGGCGCCGCCAAGATCGGGGCGGTGATGACGCCGATCGGCTGGCGCCTTGCGCCGCCGGAGGTGGCCTACATCGTCGCCGACTCCGACGCGGCCCTGGTGTTCGTCGGCCCGGAGGTGATCGGCCATGCCGAGGAGGTCGTGCGCCTGCTGGCCTCCTCTCCCGGTATCATCGCCATGGAGCCGGGCGACCACGCCTATCCGGTGTTCGAAACCTGGCGGGACGCCGCCTCCGACACCGACGCGTCCATCCCGATCAGCGCCGGCGACGTGGCCGTGCAGCTCTACACCTCCGGCACCACCGGCAAGCCCAAGGGCGCCATGCTGACCCACGCCAACATCCTCAGCGGCCGGCGCGCGGCCGCCGAGGCGAAGATGGACTGGAACGACTGGGGTCCGGACGACGTGAGCCTGGTGGCCATGCCCGTGGCGCACATCGGCGGCACGGGCTGGGGCCTGGTCGGCCTGTTCAACGGCGCCAAGGGCGTGGTGGCGCGGGAGTTCGATCCGCTCAGGGTGCTCGACTTCATCGAGCACGACCGGGTGTCGAAGATGTTCATGGTGCCGGCGGCGATGCAGATCGTCGTGCGTCAGCCCCGCGCCCGCGAGGTCGACTACAGCCGGCTGAAATACATCCTGTACGGCGCCTCGCCAATTCCGCTCGACCTGTTGCGCGAGTGCATGGAGGTGTTCGGCTGCGGCTTCTGCCAGCAATACGGCATGACCGAGACCTGCGGCACCATCGTCTACCTGCCGCCGGAGGACCACGACCCGGCCGGAACCCCGCGCATGCGCGCCGCCGGCGTGCCGATGCCCGGCGTGGAGATCAAGGTGATCGACGAGGCGGGCGCCAGCGTGCCGACCGGAACGGTCGGCGAGGTCGCCACGCGTTCGGTGGCCAACATGCCCGGCTATTGGAATCTGCCCGAGGCCACCGCCGCGACCATCGACGCCGAGGGCTGGCTGCGCACCGGCGACGCCGGCTACCTCGACGCGGACGGCTATCTCTATATCCACGACCGGGTGAAAGACATGATCATCTCCGGGGCCGAGAACATCTATCCTGCCGAGGTGGAGAGCGCGATCTACGGCCACCCGGCGGTGGCCGAAGTGGCGGTGGTGGGTGTGCCGGATGACAAATGGGGCGAGGCGGTCAAGGCGTTCGTGGTGCTCAAACCCGGCGCCGAGGCCGACGCCGGCTCGATCATCGACTTCGCCCGCTCGCGCATCGCCCACTTCAAGACCCCCAAGAGCGTCGACTTCATCGACGCCCTGCCCCGCAACGCCTCGGGCAAGATCCTGCGCAAGGACCTGCGCGAGCCCTATTGGGCGGGACGGACGCGGCGGGTGAACTGAGGCGACGGCGAACGCCCCCTCCGTCACGCGCTATGTGCGCGCCCCCCCCCGCTTCGCTCCGCTCGCAAGGGAGGATGACACCCGTAATCCTCCCCGGAGAATCGGGGGAGGGGGACCGCCGAAGGCGGTTGAGGGGGCGAAGGGCGGCGATTGACCGCCCGGCCCTGCTGGGTTGTCATCCCTCATGACCCAGTTCGATCCTCACGCCGCGACCGAGACCCTGCTCGCGGCCCTGCCCGCCGCCGCCCGACTGAGGGCGGTCCACTACACCCAGGGCGGCCATTGGCTGCTGCTCTGGGGGTGTCTGGTCAGCATCGCGGCCTGTGTGATCATCGC
>CAIQDO010000299.1 GCA_903870555.1 uncultured Caulobacteraceae bacterium | reverse complement strand
GTCAATTCCGAGGTCCCGCAGCGAAAATTCAAGCGCAGAAGCCGAGCCGGCCAAGACTCTGGCGGCGGCGACGCCCAATGCGACTCCGACGAACATAAAAAACCATGGCAACCTCGTAGACATCAAAATTCTTGGAACTAAACAAAGGCCGGCCGCCATCGCCCACAGTCCAGAAAATAGTGCTGCCCCTGAGTGAATAAATGGTGCGACCAGAGCGAAGGCCCCGGCTAAAACGAGATTCGATTTCCCCCAACGATAGGTCTGCACGAGCGGCCATAGCACAAGAAGAAATGCAAGCCCTTCGCGGACCTGAACTAAACTCTTGATCAGAAATGCTGCGACAACGACGACAGCTAGGAAGATTGACCATGTCTTTCCAGGCACCATCGCGTATGCGGCCCGCGCCGCGCTGATGAGAAAGACGGCAAACAGCGCGGCCCGGAACGTGTCGTACCCATTTCCCCCAAAGATGGTCCGAGAGACATGGATCAGTTGGACAAAGAGTGGGTCACGTCCTTGGCTAGCGAGCCAACCGCCATCACGATCATAGAGCGCACCGTACCCGCCCCAGTCCGCCAAATTCGGACCGTGGAACTGCCAGTAGAGCAGCGCCAATGTCACTACGACGAAAACAGCGGCGTAAACCCTTTCGGCGACCCAGGTCACACCGCGAGATTCTTCTGCCAGAGCCATGCGTCCGCATACCGGTTTAAGCGCCTAGCGTCAGTAGCCTGCGCATTGGAATTGAATGACGTCGCCAGCGGCGGTGCCGGCCAAGGCGAAGGTACCGCTGGTCGTCGTAGTGGCGGTCTGGCGAATCGTGGCGGTCGTCGTGGTGCGATCTGAAGCTAGGCACACCCACCCGTTCGCAGCTGAAGGCATCGTCAGCACACCGGCGGCTCCAGGCGTCAGACCCATAGTCACAGTAAATGCGGCTGTGGTCGAACCATTGATTGTAGGTGTGCTAGCTGAGAATCCGCTAGAATAAGTCGGTGCCGTCCCACTGACGATCAACTTGCTATTTATAATAAGTCCTGCAGATGCCCCGACGGTCGTAAAAGCGCCAGTGGACGGCATAGTCGCACCAACAGTGCCATCTAGTGCGCCAGCAAATCTCGCGCCTGAAACCGTACCAGAGAATGTCCCGTTCCCCGTCGATGCGTCGAAATCATAAGTCTGCACGGAAAAACCGCTGTCCGAAAATCCCTTCCAGTCGGCACCGCCGCCGACTCCGCAATTCGATGACCCGATCGACGCATTGCTGGCGCAGATCATGAAGTTATTGCCAGCCGAGTTCTTGAGAAAGAATATGGAGCCATCAGACGCGGGAGTCACGGCGACGCCGCCGAGGAGCGCCTGGCCGGCGAGGTAGAGGGTTCCGTTAGCGTGCGTGTCGAAATATCCTAGACCAGCACCCGCCGCGCTCGCGAAATAGAGGGTCACTCCGTCAGACAGCGGGCGGAGGATCGACTCGCGGAATGAGGCGACGCCTGTCGAGCCGACAATGCTGTAGGATGACGATGTCTCCGTGTTGAGGGCGCCTCCGAAGCCGACTGGGCCCGACATGGTACCGACGACCCTGCGGTCGCCCAGGTCGTATTGCACGCCATTGGTCACCGCGTAGGGATAGCCGCCGCCTTGGGTGAGAACAGGGAACGACGAGCCGGCGCCCTGGTCCATCCAGTACATGCCGGCGTTCTGGGTGCCGGAGAACATGGTCCCAGTCGACGTGCTCTCGATCAGCGCTCCCATGACCAGCTTGTGGCAGCCGTGAACGCCGTCGGTGTAAGTCCCATAAGGCCATCCGCTGAGGGTGCAGGTGTTCGGTGGCTGGTTGATCGCCTCGAAATCGGTCCCGACCGCCGTGAAATACTGCGAGTTCCTAATGTCGGTGCCGTAGGCGACATAGACGCCAGTGGTGTTGCCATCGAGGCCCAGCGGTCCGACACCGGCGGGAACCCAGGCGATCGGCGTCACGCCCGCGACGTAGGGGAATTGCACCGCGCCGCCGACCACGGTCACCGAGCCTGTGTAGTTGGTGATGATCTTGCCGACGTCCGGATTGGTGATCGTGATCGTGGTGACCTCATAGGACGGGCTGACGCCCTCGAGGTCGATGATGTTGGCCCAAGGCTGGTCCAACGTTGTGGTGAACGCCCCTCCAATCACGAGCCAGCCGCGCTTGTAGCTGCCGTCGTGGATCACCCGGACGTTGCGGTAGTGGACGTCCCACGCCTGGATCTGGTTGATCGCAGCGTTGGTGGCGACATCGCTCATCGACGCCATATCGATGACCAGGTTTTCTAGCCCGAAGCCCTGCACCCAGCTCTGCTGGTAGCCGCCGCCGGCAAACGGCGTTCCATC
>CAIQDO010000298.1 GCA_903870555.1 uncultured Caulobacteraceae bacterium | reverse complement strand
GATGAGGTATGCCCATGCCAAGGAAGCCCAACTCTGGCGAACCCGCCTGGATTGATCCCGATGATGCGCCCGAACTCGGAGAGGCGTTCTTCACGCGCGCGGATGTCTTCGAGGGCGACCGCCTCGTGTCGAGGGGCGGTCCCAAGCTGGACAAGCCCAAGCGCCAGATCACCTTGCGGCTAGAGCATCGTGCGGAAAAGTGGGAACCGGTTTTCCGCAAAGACGATGCGAACTCAAAAATCTAGAGCGGCGAGCGTGATTCCTGAATCAGGCACGCCGCTCTAGACGCCGATGTCGTCGACGGCCTGCGCGCCACAGGCCCCGGCTGGCAGACCCGCGCCAACGCCGCCCTGGCGGCGTGGCTGGCGCGCGGCGCGGGGGCGTAGGGCGTTCGCTCATGCCGATTGTCACGGCAAGGCGCGGCAGCCGCCCTCTGTAATCTGGGTTTGAAAATCGCTGACTTCCGGCGATGATGGCGCTGTCATGCACGCCCTGATCGCACAGCACCGGGACGAGATCGCCAACCTTTGCCGCCGCTTCGGCGTACGGCGGCTGGAGGTATTCGGTTCGGCCGCCCGGGGGACGGACTTTGATCCCGCCACGAGCGATGCGGACTTTCTCGTTTCCTTCGGGACGAGCGCCGATCATACGGTCTGGGGTCGAACGTCGGCGCTGGCGTTGGAACTCGAGCGGGTGATCGGTCGACCGGTCGACCTGATCAACCCGGACACCGTCGTCAATCCGTATATCCTGGCCAGCATCAATCGCGCGCGTGAGCCGATCTATGGAGCGTGATCCCAGGGCCTACCTCTGGGACGCAAGGCAAGCCGCCGAGTTCATCCAGACCTTCATTGAGGGCGTGGCTTTCGAAGCCTATATCCAATCGGAGATGATGCGATCGGCCGTGGAGCGGAAGTTCGAAATCATCGGCTAGGCGCTCGCACAACTGGCGAAGCGCGCCCCGGATATCACCGCTCGCCTTCCGGACTTCCGAGGTGCGATCGCGTTTCGCAACACCCTGATCCACGGCGACCACGGCGTCGACCACGCGGAAGTCTGGCAAATCGTCCACACCGGCCTTCCCATGCTCCAAGCCGCGTTGGGTTCCCTTCTGGAAGAACTGGGTCCTCCGCGATGACGTCGACGGAGGAAGCGCGGCCACTGGCGGTATGTTGACAAAATGCAATAATATCCTATAGTCCGGTCTGAGCGCCGCCGCCCGCCTCCGTCGCCCAGGACCCGCCATGCCCAATCTCATCGATCGCAGCCACGAAGCGGTCGCTCGCCTCGGAGTTCGACGGCCGCACCCTGCTCGCATCTGCGAATTGGAGAGTGATTTCAAGAGCATCGTCGATGCCGGCGCCGGCGCCGGCCGTATTCTGCTCCCTGCGCGCGGCCGGTCGGCTGCCCCTCAGCGGCCCATGACCGTCCCTTCAAGGCCCATCGGCGACCTTTCCGCCGCCCGGGCGCGGCCTTCGTTAGGCCCTGGCGGCGCCCTGTGCCGTCATGCCCGGCCGGCGATGCCGCCGATTGGGGCTGACAAACCGCCTCGGAAGGGCTATACCGGCCTCAGATATCGTCCGTTAGCGCTGGATGGCGTTTACGAGCGGCGGCCCAAAAGGCCCGCCGCTTTTTCTTTGCCTTATCCGGCGCCTCGATTTGGAAGGCTGATCGCCCTGCGCGGCAAGACCACGGAAGACCGGAATCTACTGACCCTGCTCGACCCCGTCGCCCAGGCCGCGGGCTATGAGATCGTGCGGCTTCGCCTGATGGGCGGAACCAGCGCCCGGCGCCTGCAGATCATGGCCGAGCGCGAGGACGGCTCGATGGTGGTCGAGGACTGCGCCATCCTGGCCCGCGCCCTCAACCCGGTGCTCGACGCCGCCGACCCGATCGCGGGAGAATATTCCCTGGAGGTCTCCAGCCCCGGCGTCGACCGGCCCCTGACCCGGCTGAAGGATTTCGCCGCCTATGAGGGTTTCGAGGCGCGTCTCGAGATCGACCGCATGGCCGAGGGCCGCAAGCGGTTCCGCGGCGAACTGGCCGGCGTCGAGGACGGCCATGTCGCCATCAATCTCGAGGGCGAGGCCGAGACGGCGCTGCTGCCGTTCGAATGGCTGGTGGACGCCAAGCTGGTCATCACCGACGCCCTGCTCCAGCGCGGCGCCGACGAGCGCGCGGCGCGGATGGACACCTCCGACGTAGAGGACCTGGACCTGGATTCGGACGCCCCGCCCGCGGCGCCGGTGAAGGCCAAGAAGGTCCGCGACCTCAAGCCGAAACCCAAGGCGAAAGCCAAACCCAAACCTGTAGCCAACCCCAATCGAGCCCGGGGACCGGGCGGGAGCGACCCCAATGAAGACCAGAAGGACTAAGTCATGAGCCTCACCGGCGTTTCCGCCAATCGTCTCGAACTGCTTCAGATCGCCGACGCCGTCGCGCGGGAGAAGTCGATCGAGCGCGAAGTGGTCATCGAGGCCATCGAAGAGGCGATCCAGAAGGCGGCCCGCACCCGCTACGGCGCCGAGCACGACATTCGCGTGCACATCGATCCCAAGACCGGCGAGACCGAGATTACCCGCGTCATCACCGTCATTCCGGACGACCAGGAAGAAGAGGTCAACGAATACGCCCAGCGTCGCCTGTCCGACGCCGTGAAGACCGACAAGACCGCCGAGATCGGCAAGACCTACACCGAGGTCCTTCCGCCGTTCGAATTCGGCCGGGTGCAGACCCAGATGGCCCGCCAGGTGGTGACCGGAAAGGTCCGCGAAGCCGAGCGCGAGCGCCAGTTCGAGGAATTCAAGGACCGCGTCGGCGAGATCGTCAACGGCGTGGCCAAGCGGGTGGAATACGGCAACGTCATCGTCGATCTCGGCCGGGGCGAGGGCATCATGCGCCGCGACCAATCGATCCCGCGCGAAGCCTTCCAGGTCGGCGACCGCGTCCGCGCCTACATCTATGACGTCCGCCGCGAGACCAAGGGCCCGCAGATCATGCTGTCGCGCGCCCACGGCGGCTTCATGGCCAAGCTGTTCGCCCAGGAAGTGCCGGAAGTCTACGACGGCGTCATCGAGATCCGCGCCGTGGCCCGCGATCCGGGCAGCCGCGCCAAGATGGCCGTTGTGTCCAACGACAGCTCGATCGATCCGGTCGGCGCCTGCGTCGGCATGCGCGGCTCGCGCGTCCAGGCGGTGGTCGCCGAACTCCAGGGCGAGAAGATCGACATCATCCAGTGGAATCCCGACGAGGCCACCTTCCTCGTCAACGCCCTGGCCCCGGCCGAAGTCACCAAGGTGGTGATGGACGAGGAGGACGAGCGGGTCGAGGTGGTGGTGCCCGACGAACAGCTGTCGCTGGCCATCGGCCGCCGCGGCCAGAACGTCCGCCTCGCCAGCCAGCTCACCGGCTGGCAGATCGACATCATGACCGAGAGCCAGGAGAGCGAGCGCCGTCAGCGCGAGTTCACCGAGCGCACGGCCCTGTTCCAGGAGGCCCTGGACGTCGATGAGGTCATCGCCCAGCTGCTGGTCACCGAGGGCTTCGCCACCGTCGACGACGTGGCCTATGTCGAAGCCGACGAGATCGCCCAGATCGAGGGCTTCGACGAGGACACCGCCGAGGAAATCCAGGCCCGCGCCCGCGACTTCCTGGACCGCGAGGCGGCCGAATACGACGCCAAGCGCCGGGAACTGGGCGTTGAGGACGATTTGCTCGACGTCGAAGGCGTCACCCTGCCGATGGCCGTGGCCTTCGGCCAGGGCGATGTGAAGAGCGTCGAGGACCTCGCCGGCCTCGTGCCGGACGATATCCGCGGCTATTACGAATCCAAGGGCGGTGAGCGCGTGCGCGAGCCGGGCATCCTCGATTCCTTCAACATGTCGCCCGAGGACGCCGAGCGCCTGATCATGCGCGCCCGGGTCGCGGCCGGCTGGATCGAGGCCGAACCCGAGCCCGAACCCGCCGAGCCCGAAGAGGTTCCCTACGACGAAGCCGCCGCCGTGTTCGGCGACAGCCACAGGGGAGGCTGACGCGCCCACGATGGCCCTCGCCCAGGCGTCGCGGGAGCGGCGGGATCTGGTCACCGGCACGGTGATGGACGAATCGCGTCTGGTCCGTTTCGTCGTCGGACCGGAAGACGCGGTGATTCCCGACCTGGCGCGCAAGCTGCCGGGGCGTGGCCTGTGGGTGGCCGCCGATCGCGCGTCGGTCACCACCGCGGCGCGCAAGGGCCTGTTCGCCCGGGCCGCCAAGCGACGTCTTGCCGCGCCGGCGGACCTGGCCGATCAGGTCGAGACCCTGTTGGCCAGGCGGCTGCTCGCGGGTCTCGGACTCGCGCGCAAGGCCGGCGACCTTATTTCCGGCTTCGAGAAGGTCTATGGCTCGATCGTGCAGGGCAAGGCGGCCTTTCTGGTCGAGGCGCTCGACGGCGCCGCCGACGGCCGGCGCAAGATTTTCGGCGTTATTCATCGATCGCCAAGACCGCCGCGCCTGATCGGCCTGTTCTCTTCGGAGGATTTGGGTTTGGCCTTGGGTGGAGAGAATGTGATACACACCGCCTTCCTTGCCGGACGCGGCGCGGAGCGTTGGGCATTCGATGTCGAACGGCTCGGTGGTTTCCGTCCCCTCTTCCCCGAGAGTTGGCGTGAGGAGCCGTGACGTGAAGGACCGGGCGGTAAGCCGCGTCGGTCCTTTTTGAGAATTTGACGAGTGGCCTGGGCCGTTTTCGGCGCCGGGGAATGGTAACCAAGCGAGCGCATGACGGACGAGAACGACAACAACAGGCAGCCTCCCGCTCCCGGTGGCCCCACGGCTTCAGGCGGGCGCGCCCCGCTGACTCTGAAGCCCCGCGCCGCTGGCGCGGTGAGCGCCGGCGTGGTGAAGCAGAGCTTCAGCCATGGCCGTTCGAAGTCGGTGGTGGTCGAAACCAAGCGCCGCCGCGTGGACGCGCCGGCGCCGCCGGTCGTGGCGGATCGCCGCCCTGAGGTTAAGCCGGCCGCGCCGCAGGCCGCGCGCCCGACGCCGGGTCCGACGCCCCCGCCATCGCGGGCCGCCGATATCGGCCACCTGTCCGAAAGCGAACGTCTCGCCCGCCAGCGCGCCATCGAAATGGCCGCGCGCCAGCAGCAGGCGCGTCAGGCGGCCGAAGCCGAAGCGCGCGCTCTCGCCGAGGCCCAGAGCGCCGCCGAGCGCGCCGCGGCCCAAGCCGCCGCGGCGGCCGCCGCCGCCGCCAAGGCCGCCGAAGCGCCGCCGCCCGCTCCGGTCGAATCGACGCCCGCGCCCGTTGTCGCCCCGGTCGCCGTCGCCCCGGTGGTTGAAGCGCCGAAGGTCGAAACGCCAAAGGTCGAACCGACTCCCGTCGCCGTCCAGCCGGCCCCGCCTGCGGCGCCGCCCGCGCCGCCTGTCGTGGACGCTCCCGTCGTTACGGCCCCGGCCGCTCCCGCGCCTGTCGCTCAGGCTCCTGAGGTTCGCGCGCCGGTCGTTCCGCCGACCGCCACCGCCGCGCCAGTCGCCGCGGCCCCGCCCGTCCGGGCGCCGATCCCGACCGTCCGCGCCGCGGCGCCGGTCCCCGCCCGCCCGGTGGCCCCGCCGGCGCGCGCCGGCGAGTCCGCTTTGCCGAACCGATCGAGCCTTTTTTTTCGAAAGTCGGGCATGTCCCGCTGCCGCCATATATCCACGAGCCGCTCAATG
>CAIQDO010000297.1 GCA_903870555.1 uncultured Caulobacteraceae bacterium | reverse complement strand
CGTGGCCTGCTGCTGACCGATTCGGCCCAGACCGCCCTGCCCGCCCTGCGCGAGGCCTTCGATCGCCTGGCCGAAGCCGCTTCCCTCCTCACCGCCGCCGTCGATGGCCGCCGACTCACCCTCACCGCCCCGCCCTCCTTCGCCGCCAAATGGCTGATGCCAAGGCTCGGCGCCTTCGAGGCGGCCTATCCGCAGGTCGACGTCTGGCTGTCGGCCGACATGGCCCTGGTCGACTTCGCCTCCACCGACGTCGACCTCGCCATCCGCTACGGACCCGGCCCTTATCCGGGGCTTGAGGCGGCGCGGTTAATGGGGGAATCCGTGCTGCCGGTGATGAGCCCCGAGCTCGCCGCCGCCAACCCGTTGGTCACGCCGGCCGACCTCGCCCGCCACGTGCTGCTGCACGACGGCTCGCCGGTCGCCGACGAGAGCTGCCCCGACTGGGTGATGTGGCTTGCCGCGCGCGGCGTGCGCGGCTTCGACGCCAGTCGCGGCCCGCGTTTCAATCAGTCGAGCATGGTGATCGAGGCCGCCGTCGCCGGCCGGGGTGTCGCCCTGGCCAAACGCGCCCTGGCCCAGGACGACCTCGACGCCGGCCGGCTGGTGGCGCCGATGCTGATCAACACCTCCGTCGACCACGCCTATTTCGTGGTCCATCCCAAGGCCAAGGGACGGCTGCCGCAGGTGAAAGCCTTCGTCAGCTGGATCAAGGCCGAAGCCGCCGCCCACGAGGCCGCCCTGGCGACCATCGACAACGGCGCGGGCATCTAGGACCCCCACATGACCGACACGCCCCGGCTGCGATCGCGCGCCTGGTTCGACAATCCGGCCAACGCCGACATGACCGCGCTCTATGTGGAACGCTATCTCAACTTTGGCCTGACGCTGGAGGAGCTTCAATCGGGCAAGCCGATCATCGGCATCGCCCAGACCGGCTCGGACCTGTCGCCGTGCAACCGCCATCACCTGGTGCTGGCCGAGCGCATTCGCGAGGGCATCCGCACCGCAGGCGGCATCTGCCTGGAGTTCCCGGTCCATCCGATCCAGGAGACCGGCAAGCGCCCCACCGCCGCCCTCGACCGCAACCTCGCCTACCTGGGCCTGGTGGAGATCCTCTACGGCTATCCCCTCGACGGGGTGGTGCTGACCACCGGCTGCGACAAGACAACCCCGGCCTGCCTGATGGCCGCCGCCACGGTCAACATACCCGCCATCTCCCTGTCGGTCGGGCCGATGCTGAACGGCTGGTGGAAGGGCGAGCGGGCGGGCTCCGGCTCGATCGTCTGGCGCGCCCGGGAGATGCTGGCGGAGGGGAAGCTCGACTATAAAGGTTTCATCGCCATGGTCGCCTCGTCGGCGCCCTCGACGGGCTTCTGCAACACCATGGGCACGGCCTCGACGATGAACTCCCTGGCCGAGGTCCTGGGCATGTCCCTGCCCGGCTCGGCGGCGATTCCCGCGCCCTACCGCGACCGCCAGGAGGCCGCCTATCGCACCGGCCTGCGTATCGTCGAGATGGTGGCCGAGGGCCTCAAGCCGTCCGACATCCTCACCCGCGAAGCCTTCCTCAACGCCATCGTCGTCAACTCCGCCCTCGGCGGTTCGACCAACGCGCCGATCCACCTGAACGCCCTGGCCCGCCACGCGGGCGTCCAGCTTGACATCCAGGACTGGGAGACCCACGGCATGGCGGTGCCGCTGCTGGTCAATCTGCAGCCGGCCGGCGCCTACCTCGGCGAGGACTTCTATCGCGCCGGCGGCGTCCCGGCGGTGATCAACACCCTGATCGCTCAGGGCCTGATCCACGAAGGCGCCATGACCGCCAACGGCAAGACCCTCGGCGAGAACTGCGCGGACACCCCGGTCGAGAATCCGGACGTCATCCGGCCGTTCGACCAGCCGCTGAAGACCGACGCCGGCTTCGTCGTCCTGACCGGCAACCTGTTCCACAGCGCCATCATGAAGCAGAGCGTGATCTCGCCGGAGTTCCGCGACCGCTACCTGTCCGACCCCGACGATCCGGAGGCCTTCGAGGGCCGCGCCATCGTCTTCGACGGGCCGGAACAGTATCACGCGATGATCGACGACCCGGCCCTGGCCATAGACGAGGACTGCGTGCTGATCATGCGCGGCGTCGGGCCGATCGGCTATCCGGGCGCCGCCGAGGTGGTCAACATGCGGGCCCCCGCCTACCTGCTGAAGCGCGGCGTCCACGCCCTGCCCTGCATGGGCGACGGCCGGCAGTCGGGCACCTCCGGCTCGCCGTCGATCCTCAACGCCTCGCCCGAGGCCGCGGCCATGGGTGGCTTGGCCCTGGCCCAGACCGGCGATCGCATCCGCATCGACCTGCTGCAGCGCCGCGCCGACCTGCTGGTCGACGACGCCGAACTGGCGGCCCGCCGGGCGGCGCTGGAAGCGTCGGGCGGCTACCCCTACCCCGACCATCAGACGCCCTGGCAGGAGATCCAGAGAGGGATTGTCGGCCAGATGGAGACCGGCGCCGTCCTCGAACCAGCGGTGAAGTACCAGCGCATCGCCCAGACCAAGGGGCTGCCGCGGGACAATCACTGACGGCGGCGCTTTTCCGCCGATCCTTCCTTGCGCTCCCGGGTTTTTTCCGTATGTTCCGCCGCCTTGCTCCAGGGCGGCTTCGCAGCCGGTTCCGGCGCGGGCGCATAGCTCAGTTGGTAGAGCAGCTGACTCTTAATCAGCGGGTCGTAGGTTCGAATCCTACTGCGCCCACCAAAACTCCCGCTCACACACATTTCCACTCACAAACCGCGTCGACGCGCCGTCGACCTTGACCCAGTCGGTCACGAGATAGATCACCTCTGGCGAGTCGGCGGGGCAAAGGTTCAACAAGGCCGCGGTTGCGCGGTTCGCCAGGAGACATGACGCATGACCACTTCGTTCAACAACCTCTTCTCGATCAAGGGCAAGGTGGCCCTGGTCACGGGCGGCTCTCGCGGCATCGGCGAGATGATCGCCGCCGGCTTCCTGGCCAATGGCGCCAAGGTCTACATCTCGTCGCGCAAGGCCGCCGCCTGTGAGGCGACCGCCAGGCGGCTGGCTGAGACCTACGGCGGCGAATGCATCGCCCTGCCCGCCGACGTGGCTCAGGTCTCCGGCGCCGAAGGCCTGGCCAAACGCCTCGCCGAGCTGGAAGACCACCTGGACATCCTGGTCAACAACGCCGGAGTCTCCTGGGGCGCGAAGCTGGACGATTATCCGGAAGCCGGCTGGGACAAGGTGATGGACACCAACGTCAAGGGTGTCTTCTTCCTCACCCAGAAGCTGCTGCCTCTGCTGCGCGCCGCGGGCTCGGCGGAAAATCCGGCGCGGGTGATCAACATCGGCTCGGTTGACGGCCTCAAGAGCGCGATCTTCGACACCTTCGCCTACGGCGCGTCCAAGGCGGCCGTGCACCACCTGACTCGGTTCATGGCCACCCACCTGACCAAGGAGCATATCAACTTCAACGCCATCGCCCCGGGCCCGTTTCCGACCTGGATGCTGTCCACGGGCGTCGGCTTCGGCGGCGCCACCGAGAACGTCGATTGGGCGGCGGTCGGAAGCCGCAATCCCAGCGGGCGCGTCGGCACGCCGGAAGACATCGCCGGCCTGGCCATCTTCCTGTCGTCCCGGGCGGGCCAGTATGTTGTGGGCGAGGTCATCGCCTGTGACGGCGGCTCTGTTTCAACCTCCTGAGGGCGAGGCGCCCGCGCAGCGGGCTATCGCATACCCTCGATGTAAGCCCTCACCAGAGCGAGGCCTTCGTCGTGCGCCAGCGTGCGGCCGATCGGCGGCATCATCACGCCGGGGTCGGTGGAGGCCATGCGGTGGACAATGATCGACTCGTCCGGACGACCGGGCGCGATGTCGAACGCCAGATCGCCGGAGGCGCGGCCGGCGGCCGTCGGGCGCTTGCCGACGCCCTGAACCGCGGGATCGGTCTCCTCGAGCGTCAGGAACAGACCGCTGTTGCTGGCGAGGCCAGCGCGGCTGTGGCAGTGGCCGCAGTTGGCGTCCAAGTAGGCGCGGGCGCGGTCGGCCGCCGGCAAGGCCGGATCGTCCCAGCGCGGCGTCGCCCCCGTCGGGATCCTGGAGACGCGCGTTATCAGCCCGCGACCGGTCCACAGGTCCACCTGGCGGTCGAGGTTGCGCGCCTTGACGCCGATGGGCGCAAGCACACCGTTTTGGGAGTGGCACTCCTTGCACTGATTGACGTTCGGCACGCCGTAGAGCGTCGAACGCGCATGGCCCAGGGCGTCGGTGAAGGCGACCGGCACGCGCAGACCGGCCCGCTTGATCACGGCTTCGGTCTGGTCGTCGTTCCAGACATAGGTCTGGGCGACCCAGCCGGTGGGCCGGTGGATCAGCAGCCGCGTCTCGATCCGACGAACGTCGGCGGCCGGGCGGCGAAGATCGGCGGGGAAGGCGAAGGACTTGATCAAGACGGCGCCGACCGGAAAGTCGATCAGGCAGGGGCCGTCGACCCGGGCGGTCTTGCCGGGAGGCAGGTAGAAGTAACGGGTCTTGGCCGCGTAGTCGGTGAACAGCGGCGTGGCGATGTCATAGGGCGTGACCCGCGCGGCGGGGACCCGGCCATGAACATCCGTGAACAGATGATAGGCTGAAAGGACCGGCGCCGGGGCGTCGGCCATCAGGGCGGCGTCGTCGACCGGCGGCGCGGGCGGGGGCGCCGACATGGCGGCCGCATTCAGCGCCCATATGGCAAGGATGAGGGTAGCCGCGCCGAAACGAAGCACAAGGCTACCGGTCCTGGCCGGCTGGCAGGACGATCGCCGGCGGCTCGCGCAGGTCGCCAGTGATCAGATTCGGAACAACCGTCGGTTGGGCGGCCGTGGCCGGCGCACCCTGGGTTTTCAGGCGCAGATTGACGACCGGGCCGTCGCTGACGGCGAGCCGCGCCGGGATCGTTTCCGCGGCGCCTCCGGGGTGTGTGTAGGTGTCGACGCCGTCCCAGATCACCGGCGGCAGGGATCCGCCGACAGCCGCGGCCACCTCAGCGCCGCCCGGCCAGACCGCCGCGAAGCCGTTGCGGCCGAAGCGGTTCGACCGCACCACGATGTCGCGCGGCAGAGGAATGTACCGTGGGTCCGTGAAGGTCTGCAGATAGGCGACCAGCATCACCCCGGCGGAGGCGTTGCCGTCGATATGGTTGTCGAACACGTGAATGTCGCGGTTGGCCATCACCATCACACCCGTGCCGGTGGGCACGCCCGCGACGATATTCCCCCTTGGCGCGAAGTTGGGCGTATCGTTGTTCACCACCTCGTTGTGGAAAACCCGCGTGGAGTGTCCGCCCATCTGCGGCAGACCGGGCAGGTCGAACACGAGAATGCCGCCGGCGTTGTGCGTGGCGACGTTGTCATGCACGTCGGCGCCGTAGCAGTTCTCGATCTCGATGCCGGCGACGTTGAACTCGGCTCGGCTGTTGCGCACCACGATATTGCGGGACTGGCCGACGTAGATGCCGGCGTCGGAGGCGCCGCGGACCGTGACATGGTCGATCAGGACGTTGCTTGAGGCCACAGGGTAGACGCCGTAGCTGCCGTTGCTCGCCTTGGGTCCGCCGGTCCATTCGACGGTCAGCCGCAGCAGGCTGATCCCGTCGGCGCCCTTGGATTTCACGCCGTCGCCCTTGGCGTTCTGCATCGTGAAGTCGCTGACAACGACCCCGCTTGACGTGATCAGGAAGGCGTCGCCGGCCCCGAGCTGGCCATCGAAGGCCAGAATGGTCTTGCCCTCGCCGGCGCCGGCCACGGTGACGTTGGCCACGTCCAGGGAAAGCCCCTCGCTCAGCTCGAACCGCCCCGCGCCCAGGCGCACCGTGTCACCCGGTTTCGCGTCTATCAGGGCGGTCTGCAGCCGCTCCTGGGCGTTGGCGCCGGCCGGCACGTCCACCGTGGCGGCGAAGGCGGGCGCCCCGAAGGCGCTCAGGGTGGTGACGGCGAACAGCGTAACCAGGCGCAAGGGCGTCTCCCGGTGTCTCTAATAGCCGCCTATTTCTGATCGGCGTAAATCTTGACCAGCCGATAGAGGAACTCGCGTCCCTCGTAGAGCGAGGTCACCTTGATGCGTTCGTTCAGGCCATGAATATGGCCGAGGTCCGGATCGAAAAAGATCCCGGAAATCCCAAATGCGGGGATGCCCACGGCGTTGAGGTAGGTTGCGTCCGTCGCGCCCGCCTGCAGGATCGGCACAACCGGAACGCCTGGCCACATCAGCGACGATACCGTCTCGACGGGGCCGAGAACCTCACGGGTGAGCGGCGGCGCGGCGGCCGGTGGAAAGTGCAGCGATGCCGGCGGGATCGACACGGCCGGATCATCAACCAGCCTGGTCAAGGTCGCCCGGACCTCTTCCACTGGAACGCCGGGGAAGATGCGACAGTTGATCGTGGCCCTCGCGCGCTGAGGCAGGGCGTTCTCGGCATGGCCGGCCTGGAGCATGGTCGCCACGCAGGTCGTCCGCAGCATCGCATGGTAGCCCGGATCGCGGCTGAGGATCGCGTCCGCCTTGGCGTCGGCCGGGTTGGCGACGATGTCGCTCATCGCCTTGCCGGTGTCGCCGCCGATCACGCCGCCCATGCGGCTGAAATAGCTGCGATTGGCGTCGTTGAGCTGGACCGGAAACTCGTATCGACTGACACGGTCCACGGCTCTCACCAGGTGATAGATCGCATTGTCCGGAACGGGTCGGGAGCTGTGCCCCCCCGGATTTGTCACCTCGAAGGTGAAGGACGCCGGGGTCTTCTCGGCCGCCAGGACCGTATGCGACACCCGTGCGCCCTTGGCGTCCAACTCACCGCCCGCGCCTTCGTTGAGCGCGATGCCCGCATCGATCAGATCGCGATATTGCGTCGAGAGCAGGTGCGCCCCGTTGGTCGCGGCGCTGTCTTCGCCACAGGTCAAGGCCATCTTGAGGGTGCGCTTCGGCTTGAAGCCTTCCTGTCGATATCGGATCAAGGTGTCCGCCCAGATCGCTGCCTGGGCCTTATCGTCCGATGATCCTCGGGCGTAGAAATAGCCGTTCTCCTCGATCAGGGTGAACGGGTCGCGGGTCCAATCCTCGCGCTTGGCCGCGACGACATCGATATGGGCCAGCATCAACACGGCCTTCGCCTTCGGGTCGCGCCCCGGGTAGATCACCACCAGATTGCCATCCTTGGGATGGTCCGCCGGGACGATGATGTGCAGGTCGGCCTCCGCGAAGCCCGCGGCCTTCATCCGGTCGGCCACGCGCTGGGCGGCCAGGGTGCAGCTGCCATCCGGAAAGCTGGTGTCGGTCTCCACCAGCATCTTATAGAGGCTGCGGAAAGCGCCCTGGTCGGGTGCAAGCGCCTGTGCGTCGGCGGCGGTGGCGAACAGGGCCATTGCGACCGCGACGGTGAGCGTGAGCTTCGACATCGAATAACCTTGCTACGGGGCGGCTGGGTCGGCCGACTACAATAGGACGGGTCTCGGGCGGATTGGAACAGGCGGCCGCAAGGATCGACGCCTAGGTCGGACACTTAACGGCGCCCTGAGACCAAAAGTCCCGGCGCCGATGCCGACGAAACGTCGTAAGGAAGGTTTATTCCTGTGGCGTTCCCTCCCCTCGACTCTGTCCTTCGCGGAAACGGTCCATGGCCTCGATCTTCGACTTCCTGAAGCGCCTTTTCTCCAGGCCTTCCGCCCCGGCGCGCGCGCCGGCGCCGGCGCCAGAACGGCCCCGCGACACTGAACCCCACGCGGGACCGCCCCCTCCGCCAGAAGCCGAACAGGCCACGCCTGAACCCGTCGCAGCGGTCGATGAGGGCCAAGCCGAAAACCGGGCCAAAGAGCCGGCGGAAGAGGAAGCGGACGAAGAGGAGGAGCCGGACGATCTGCCCGCCGAGGAGGATTTCGAGGACGACGATCCCTCGGCGCCCGATCCCTTCGTCTCGCCGGACGCGGCGCCCATCGAGGCGCTTTCGCCGGACGCGGTCAGCCAGCAACGGGCCGAGGCGATGGTCCTGGCCCTGACGGGCGAGCACAGGGTGTTCCTGGCGGAATCGGCCGGACCCGGCACCCTGGCCGAGGCGCTCAACCTGCTGGCGCAGCAAGGCAAGGTCGAGGCGGCGTTTCATGAGGGAGGGGAAGACGGCCCCTATCTGCTCTACCGGGCGATCGACCCCGCCGGCGCCCCGCCTCAGATCTAGACCTCTCGCCTCGGCCGTCGCATCAGCGACCAGGTCTGGTCGCGCTGGAAGGCGCCGTCGATCCAGGCCTGGGTCTCGACCTCGATGCTGTCATCCGAAGCGATGATCGTGGTGAAGCTGGCCGGCGCGCCCCGCAGCCGCTGGGACAGCGTGCCTGCGCCGATCGCCCAAACACCCGGCTCGCAACCGGGCGCGGGCAACACGAAAGGGATGTGAACGTGACCGGTGAGGATCAGGTCGACGCCGGTCCAGGCCAGCTGCCGCATCGCCTCGACGCCGCGATGGACACCGCCCTCCACCGGCGCGCCCTCAAGAAACAACAGTGGGTGATGGCAGGCGAACAGACGCAGATCGCCGGACCCGACGCTCGGCCAGCGGATCGCGCGTAGCCTGTCGATCGAGATCGCGCCGCGCGACCAGTTCAGCCGGGGCTGGGCGCCGCGGGCGCTGTTTAGGCAACGCGCCGCCAATCCCGGGCCGTCCACTGTCTCGCTATCCGATCGGCCGATGTACCGCCGATAGCGGGCGAATGGCGCGAGGATCCGCGG
>CAIQDO010000296.1 GCA_903870555.1 uncultured Caulobacteraceae bacterium | reverse complement strand
CGCTGGCCGCCGCCGGCGCCGCCGTCGACACCCCCGCGGTGGTGGTGGTCGCCCCCCTGTCGGGCCACTTCGCCACGCTGTTGCGCGGCACCGTCGAGACCTTCCTGATCGACCACGACGTCTATGTCACCGACTGGTCCAACGCCCGCGACGTGCCGGTGCTGGAAGGCCGGTTCGGCTTCAGCGACTACATCGACCACATCATCGACATTCTCGGCCAGATCGGCCGCCGGGCGCATGTGGTGGCGGTGTGCCAGCCCGGCCCCGCCGTTCTGGCGGCCACGGCCCTGATGTCCGAGGGGGATGATCCCCTGCGGCCGGCCAGCCTGACCCTGATGGGCTCGCCGGTGGACGCCCGCCTGTCGCCGACGGTGACCAACAAGCTGGCCGAGGAGCGGCCGTTCACCTGGTTCAAGTCCAACATGATCTACACCGTCCCCTGGCCCTATGCCGGGGCGGTGCGGCGGGTCTATCCGGGCTTCGTCCAGCTCTACAGCTTCATGTCGATGAACGCCGAGGCCCATCAGCAGGCCCACCGCCGCTACTTCGACCACATGGTCGTGGGCGACGGCGACTCGGCCGACAAGCACCGCGAGTTCTATGACGAATATCTGAGCGTGCTCGACCTGACCGAAGAGTTCTATCTCGAGACCATCGACGTGGTGTTCCAGCGCTATCTGCTTCCCAAGGGCGAGTTGGTCCATCGTGGCCGGCCGGTCGACTGTGCCGCGATCACCGACGTCGGCCTGATGACCGTCGAAGGCGAGAAGGATGACATCTCCGGCGTCGGTCAGACCCAGGCCGCCCACGGGCTTTGCGTCAATGTGCCCGAGCCCATGCGCCAGCTCTATGTCCAGCCGGGCGTCGGCCACTACGGCGTGTTCAACGGCCGCCGGTTCGAGGCCGAGGTCTATCCCCGCGTGCGCGACTTCATCGCCGCGCGCGAGGCGACGCTGACGGCCTGATCCCGCCCAGGGTCGCGAGCGCCATGGCGATCTTCGGACCCCGCTTCGCCGACGGCCAGACCGTCGACATCGACGGCCTGGCGCTGCGGCTGCGGGTCAGCGCCCGGGCCAAGCGCGTCTCCCTGAGGTTCGACAAGGCCCGGCGCGAGGCGGTGGCCGTGGCCCCGACCGCCCGCAAACTCGCCGAGGCCGTGGCCTTCGCCCGATCACGGCGCGACTGGCTCGCGGCCCGGCTGGCGGAGACGCCGCCCCCGCCGCCGCCGGCCCTCAGGGGTGACGATGCGATCCAGGTGTTCGGCGCGGCGTGGCGGCTCAGGCCCGATGGCCGCCGGCCCCGGCTGGCGACGGATGACGACGGCGCGCGATGGCTGATCGGCTGCGGGCAGGGGACGGTCGATCCCCAGCTGGTCATCCGGTCGATCCGCCGCGAGGCCGGGGCGGTGTTCGACGCCCGCGCGGCGATCCATTGCGCGGCGCTGGGCGCCGACCCGCCGCCGATCGCCCTGATGGACGCCCGCACACGCTGGGGCTCCTGCACCCCGGCCCAGCGCGGCCGGCCGGCCTCGATCCGTCTGTCCTGGCGACTGGCTCTGGCCCCCTGGGCGGTGGCCGACTACGTGGTCGCCCACGAGTGCGCTCACCTGCGTGAAGCCAACCACGGCCCCAGATTCTGGGCCCACGTCCGCGACCTGGTCGGCGAACCCCGACCCCACCGGTCCTGGCTGAGAACCCACGGCGGGACACTGCATGCGGTGTTGCCGAAGGGGTAGGGGTGGGGTGCGCCCCCTCCGTCACGCGCTTCGCGCGCGCCACCTCCCCCGCTTCGCAAGGGAGGATTGGAGATGTCATCCTCCCTTGCGAGCGCAGCGAAGCGGGGGAGGTGTCGGCGTAGCCGACGGAGGGGGCGTCCCTCCCCATTCAACCACCCCTAGTACGGAACCGCCTCGTCCCGCGCCGGCCGGCTTTGGCGCGGCGCGAACTCGTAGTCTGGGGATTCGGCGTCGCCCGGCGGCGGCTGATCCGCCCCCTCCGGGGGAAGGAAGGTTCCGGGCGCGCCGGGGATCGACTGGGCGGCCAGGCGGGGCAGGGCGGCGACCATGAAATCCCGCCAGATCTCGGTGGGGGCGCCGCCGCCGGTGACCTTGCGCATCGGGGTGTTGTCGTCCCTGCCGACCCACACCGCGGCGGTGAAGCCGCCGGTGAAGCCGACGAACCAGGCGTCCTTGTAGTCGCTGGTGGTGCCGGTCTTGCCGGCCAGGTCGTAGCCCTCGACCTTGGCCTTGGCGCCGGTGCCCCTGGCGATCACGCCGCGCAGCATGTCGATCATCTCCGACAGGGCCGGCTGGCCGATCACCGCCTCCCGCGCCGCCGGTCCGGCCGCGTGGTCGTAGAGCGCCCGGCCGTTGGCGGCGCGGATCCGTTCGACGCCATAGGGATGGGCCCGCAGCCCGCCGTTGGAAAAGGCGTCATAGGCCTGCGCCATCTCCAGCGGACTGACCTCGACGGCGCCCAGGGCCATGGAGGGATCGGTCTGGATCGGGCTGGTGATGCCCAGGCGGTGGGCGGTGTCGGCCACCCGCGCCGTGCCGACCTCATTGGCCAGGCGGGCGGCGACGGTGTTGATCGACTGGGCCAGGGCGGTGCGCAGGTCGATCGCGCCAAGATATTTTCCGGTGTAGTTGCGCGGCGTCCAATTGCCGATGGTGATCGGCTCGTCGACCACGCCTTCGCCGGGGGTGTGGCCGGCCTCCATCGCGGTGAGGTAGACGAACGGCTTGAAGGCGGACCCCGCCTGACGACGGGCGGTCGTGGCCCGGTCATATTGGCTGTCGCCATAGGCGGCCCCGCCGACATAGGCGCGGATGCGGCCTTCGCCGTCCATGGCCACCAAGGCGCCCTGTTGCACCCCCTGTTCGGCGTGGCCGGCGACGCCCGCGCGCACCGCCTGCTCCGCCGCCGCCTGGATCGGCAGGTCGAGCGTGGTCTCCACCACCAGGTCCTGGGTCGGCTCGCCGACCTGGGCGCGGACCTGGGCGTCGAGCCAGTCGATGAAATACTGCGCCCTCTGGTTGGCCAGCCGGACCGAGACGTGGACCGGATGGCTGAAAGCCGCCTGGCGCTGGGCGGCGGTGATGGCGCCCATGCCTTCCATCTCATAGAGCACCACGGTCGCCCGCCGGGCGGCGCGGACGCTGTTGGCGGCGGGGTTATAGCGGCTCGGCCCCTTCATGGTGGCGGCCAGCAGCGCCGCCTCGCCGAGCGTCAGGTCGGAGGCCGGCTTGTTGAAATAGCGCTGCGAGGCGGCCTCGATGCCATAGGCGCCGCCGCCGAAATTCACCCGGTTCAGATAGAGGGCGAGGATCTGCTTCTTGCTGAAATGGATCTCCAGCCACATGGCCAGCACCAGCTCCTGGGCCTTGCGCCGGTAGGTCTGGGCGGCGTTGAGGAACAGGTTGCGCGCCAACTGCTGGGTGATGGTCGAGCCGCCGCGCAGGGCCCCGCCCGGATGCCGGACGTTATAGAGCTCCGAGCGGATCATCCCCCAGGGGTTGAAGCCCGGGTGGTGGTAGAACTGCTTGTCCTCGATGGCCACGAAGGCGGCCGGCACATAGGCCGGCAGGGACTCGATGTCGGCCGGCGGGGCGTATTGGCTGCCGCGCACCGCCACCACCGCGCCGGAGCGGTCGAGGTAGGTGATCGAAGGCTGGCGCTTGACGTCATAGAGCTTTGAGGTGTCCGGCAGGTCGGTGGCGAACATCGCCAGGAAGCCGCCGATGAAGATCAGCCCCCAGACGATCAGCACCAGAGACCAGTAGATCAGGGCCTGCAGGGGGCCGCGTCGCCGCCGGGGCGGAGGCCCGGCGCTGTCGATCCGTGTCATGCGCCTCCCCCCAATTCGCCGTCGCCCGGGGCGACCTCATAGCCGACGCCCATCCTTGGCGCGAGGCCGTTGAGGAAGGCTTAAGGTCCCCGCTTTGGGGGCCGAGCGCTTCCGGTGGGCCGCGACGCCTGCCATAAGGCGGCCGTGACCCTTTCCCCGCCCGCCAATCCCACCCTGGACGACGCCCGCGAGGTGCTGCGGCATACCTTCGGCCACCCCGATTTCCGCGGCCTGCAGGGGCCGGTGATCGCCGAGGCCCTGGCCGGGCGCAACGCCCTGGCGGTGCTGCCCACCGGCGGCGGCAAGAGTGTCTGCTACCAGATCCCCGCCCTGCTGCGCCCCGGCGTCGGCCTGGTGGTCTCGCCGCTGATCGCCCTGATGAGCGACCAGGTCGAGGCCCTGCGCCAGCTCGGCGTCTCGGCCGCGCGGATGGATTCGGGCCTGGCGCCGGAGGAGCGTGACGCCACATGGCGCCAGCTGGCCGCGGGCAAGCTCGACCTGATCTATCTTTCGCCCGAGGGGCTGATGCAGGGCTGGGCGCTGGAGCGATTGTCGGCCGTTCCCCTGGCCCTGATCGCCGTCGACGAGGCCCACTGCGTCAGCCAGTGGGGCCACGACTTCCGCCCCGAATACCGCGCGCTGGGCCGGCTGGCCGAGATCTTCCCCAACGTCCCGCGCCTGGCGGTGACCGCCACCGCCGACGCCCGCACCCGCGCCGACATCCGCGCCGAGCTGCGGCTGGAGGGGGCGGCGGAGTTCGTCGCCAGCTTCGCCCGGCCCGAGCTGGCCCTGTCGGCCGAGCGCAAGCGGCCCAAGCCGCACGAGCGGGTGGCCGCCCTGGTCAAGGCCCGCGCCGGGCAGTCGGGCATCGTCTACAGCGGCTCGCGCGACGGCTCGGAAAAGCTCGCCGAGAAGCTGGCGCTGGAGGGCGTGGCGGCCAAGGCCTATCACGCCGGCCT
>CAIQDO010000295.1 GCA_903870555.1 uncultured Caulobacteraceae bacterium | reverse complement strand
CCCGATCCGGGTGTCGGCGCGGTCGTAGGCCGGCCGCCGCACATTCGGCCGGGCGCCCACGATCGTGTCGTCGGACAGGCGATTCGGCTCGGTCGGCGACGCAACGGGCAAGGCGATCGATCCTGTTCCTGGCGCGCGGCGTGACCCGGCGCGCTTGCCAAGCGTCATGACACCGGTCACCAAATGGCGCAAATCCAGGAACCGTCGAATGGCCAGACCGCTACTGCCGCACGAGGATCGGCTTCTGCCTGTCGAGCCCGCCGTGCGGGCGGTAGCCAGGGACCTCTATCAATCCGTCCGGGGCCTGCCGATCATCAGCCCGCATGGCCATACCGATCCGGCCTGGTTCGCCGACAACGCGCCCTTTTCCAACGCCGCCGACCTGTTGCTGACGCCCGACCATTACCTGTTCCGCATGCTCTACAGCCAGGGCGTCTCCCTGGAGCGTCTCGGCGTCGAACCCCGCGACGGCGGGCCCCGCGCCGAGCCGAGGGACGCCTGGCGGCTGCTGGCCAGCCATTTCCACCTGTTCCGGGGCACGCCGTCGGCCCTCTGGCTGAACCACGTGTTCCGCGACCTTTTCGGGATGGAGGTCGCCCTGGACGCCTCCACCGCCGACCTCTATTTCGACGCCATCGGCGAGGCGCTGGCGACCGAGGCTTTCCGGCCACGGGCCCTGTTTGATCGGTTCAACATCGAGGTCCTGGCGACGACCGAGAGCCCGCACGAGCGGCTCGATCATCACCGGGCGATCCGGGAGTCGGGCTGGGGCGGCCGGGTGATCACCGCCTACCGGCCAGACCCGGTGGTCGACAGCGAGCATGAACTGTTCTCGGAAGCCCTTGCCGCCTTCGCCCAGCTTTCCGGCCAGGATGCCACAACCTGGCGGGGCTATCTCGAAGCCCACCGCATCCGCCGGGCCGCCTTCGCAGAGGCCGGCGCGACCTCCACCGATCACGGACATCCGACTGCCGCCACCGCAGACCTGTCGGCGACGGAGGCCGAGGCCCTCTTCCAGCGTATTCTGCGGCCGGACCGCACGACGGCCGAGGCCGAATTGTTCCGGGCCCAGATGCTGACGGAAATGGCCCGGATGAGCGTCGATGACGGCCTGGTGATGCAGATCCATCCGGGATCCTTCCGCAACCACGGCCGCCGGCTCTTCGAGCGCTTCGGCCGGGACAAGGGCGGCGATATTCCCACCGCGACCAACTACGTTCAGGCCCTGAAGCCGCTGCTCGACCGGTTCGGCGACGCGCCCGGCCTGACCCTGATCCTCTTCACCCTCGACGAGACCGCCTACAGCCGCGAACTGGCGCCACTGGCGGGTGTCTATCCTGCGCTGAGGCTCGGCCCTGCCTGGTGGTTCCACGACAGCCCCGAGGGCATGCGACGATTCCGCGAACAGACCACCGAGGCGGCCGGTTTCTACAACACTGTCGGTTTCAACGACGACACGCGCGCCTTCCTGTCGATCCCCGCCCGTCATGACGTCGCTCGCCGCGTCGACTGCGGTTTCCTGGCGCGGCTGGTGTGCGAGCATCGCCTGGACCTCTATGAGGCCGCCGAGGTCGCCCACGACCTGGCCTACGCCTTGCCGAAGCGGGCCTACAAGCTCGACCTACCGCGCCCTGGCGGCGGATGATCAGGCGTGGCGCCCGTACTGATTTCCATTGCTTCGGACGCGGTTTCGGGAAAATCTG
>CAIQDO010000294.1 GCA_903870555.1 uncultured Caulobacteraceae bacterium | reverse complement strand
CCGCTGGCGGTCGATTCGGTCGGCGCCCAAGGGGTGTCGGTGTGCCGCAAGCAGGACATCCTCGACCTGTTGGAGGGGCTGCCGCTCGACAGCATCTCATTCTCCGCCTCCCTACCGCCGCAGGCGTTCGTGGCCGGCTACAGCCTGGCGGCCCGGGCCAACGGTTTCGCCCTGGAGAGTCTGCGCGGCTCGATGATCCACGCGCCGCTTTATGGCGAGGACTGTTGCTACGCCTCGCATTTGCCCACCGCCTACCGGGTGCGGGCCGCCCTGGACACCATCGACTATTGCGCGCGCCACCTGCCGCGCTTCCACGGCTACATCGAGGACACCTATTTCTTCAGCGAATCGGGCCTCGACGCGGTCGAGGAGATGGCGCTCGGTTTTGTCGAGATCCGCTACCTGACACGCAAGCTGCTCGCCCGCGGCCTGCCGGTCGACGCCTTCGCGCCGCGCATCGCCATCCTGGTCAACTGCGGCATGGATTTCTTCGAGGAAATCGCCAAGATCCGCGCCACACGGCGGATCTACGCCCGGATGATGCGCGACGAGTTCGGCGCCCAGGACCCCCGCTCCCTGTCAGTGGTGGTCACCAGCCACACCTCCGGCCTGTCCCTCACCGCCCAGCAGCCGGTCAACAACATCGTCCGCGGGACTAGCCAGGCGCTGGCCCTGGTGCTGGCCGGGGTCCAGGCCCTGGAGATTTCCGCCTTCGACGAGGCCTATCGCACCCCCAGTCCCGAATCCCACCTGATCGGCCTGCGCACCCAGCAGATCCTCGATCTCGAGGCCGGCGTCGGCCGGGTCGCCGATCCTCTGGGCGGCTCCTATTTCGTCGAGGCCCTGACCGACGACATCGAGGCCCGTATCCTGGCCCGGGTGAGCGAGATCGAAGCGCTCGGCGACGCCGCTGACCTGGTCGACCAGGGCTTCTTCCGCGACATCTTCACCGGCGCGATGGAGCGGCAGCAACGGGAGGTGGCCAAGGGCGAGGTGGGGCTGGTCGGCGTCAACTGCCACCGGGTCCCCGAGGCGGAGGACACGCTGCTGCGCGACATCGCCGAGCGCAAGATCGAGCGCTTCGACGGCCACGTCGCCGACATCCGCGCCTGGAAGGCGAAGCGGGACCGCGGCGTCGTCCTGCCGGCCCTCGACCGCTACAGGCGCGCCGTCGACTCGGGCGAAAACCTGATCCCCTGGGTGGAGGATTGCCTCAACAGCGACGTCACCTTCGGCGAGATCAAGGGGGCCAGCCGCGAGGCGCTCGGTCTGCCGTTCGACTACTACGGTCTCGTCGACGGGCCGGTGTTCTGACCATGGCGCAGGAAACGGTGATCATCGCCACCCTGGGCCTCGACCAGCATGAGAACGGCGCCATCGCCGTCAGCCGCATCCTGCGCGAGGCGCAGATGAGGGTCACCTATCTGGGCCGCTTCAACACCCCGGCCACGGTGGCGCGGGCCGCGGCGGACGGCGCCGCCGACGTCATCGGGGTGAGCTGCCATTCCTGGGAATACCTCAGCCTCGTGCCCGATCTGATCCGCCGGCTGCGCGAGGCGGGGGTGACCACCCCGGTGGTGATCGGCGGGTCGGTGATCACCGCCGCGGACGCCCAGGCGATGCGCGAGGCCGGCGTCGCCGCCGTCGCGTCCGGCGCTCTGGCCGACGACGAGATTGTCGACATCATTCGCGGCGCCGCCCATTCCCGGGCGCCATCCTGATGGGCTAAGCCCGCCCCGAGATCTTAAACAAAAAAGGGAAACGCGCAATGCAGGTGACGGCGGCGGTGGCCAGGACGGCGGGGGCCGACTTCACGATCGAGACCGTGGAGCTCGACGACCCCCGGCCGGACGAGATTCTGGTGCGGATCGCCGCAGTGGGCGTCTGCCATACCGATCTGGTGGCCCGCGAGGGCGCCATGCCCTTCACCCTGCCAGCGGTGCTCGGCCACGAGGGGGCCGGGGTGGTGGAAAAGGTCGGCTCGGCGGTGACCAAGGTGGCGGCGGGCGACAGGGTCGCCATCAGCTTCCGGTCCTGCGGTGTCTGCGGCCGCTGCCAGAGCGGCGATCCAGCCTATTGCTACGCCATGCCCATGCTCAACTACATCGGCATGCGGCCCGACGGGACCAAGGCGCTCAGCCAGGACGGGACGGCGGTGTCCTCCAATTTCTTCGGCCAGTCGTCGTTCGCCACCTACGCCCTGGCCTATGAGCGCAATGTGCTGAAACTGCCCGACGACATCCCCTTCGCCCTGGCCGCGCCGCTCGGCTGTGGCGTCCAGACCGGCGCTGGGGGGGTGATGCTGGCGCTGGCGGCCCCGGCGGGTTCGTCGATCCTGATCACTGGCGGCGGCGCTGTCGGCCTGTCGGCGGTGATGGGCGCCGCGATCCGGCATTGCGCGACGATCATCGTCGTCGAGCCGCTGGCCGCGCGACGGGACCTGGCCCTCGAGCTCGGAGCGACCCACGTCATCGATCCCGCCGCCGCGCCGGACCTCGCCTCCGCTGTCCGCGCCGTGGCGCCGCTCGGCGTCGATTTCGCCTTCGACACCACCGGCCGTCCCGAGATCCTCGCCGCGGTCATGGCCTGCCTGGCGCCCAAGGGAGTGTTCGGCATCGTCGGCATTCCGCCCGCCGGCACGCCCTTGCCGGGCGACCTGGGAACCGTCCTCACCTTCGGCCAGACCGTGCGGGGCATCATCGAGGGCGACAGCGATCCGGACGTGTTCATCCCCGACCTGATCGCCCACTGGCGCGCCGGTCGTCTGCCGCTGGAGAAGCTGGTCAAGACCTACCCCTTCGCCAACATCAACGCCGCCATCGCCGCGCAACACCATGGCGACTGCGTGAAGGTGGTCCTGACGCTCTAAACCTCGCCCAGGATGGCGGCGATCTTGGCCAGCAGGTCCTGGCGGCGATAGGGCTTCGACAGCAGGCGGTCGGCGACGACCATCTTTCCGTTGGCCGTCAGGGCCGTTTCGGCGAAGCCAGAGGTAAACAAGACCTTGAGGCTCGGGCGGCGCGCGATGGCCGCCTTGGCCAGAGCCAAGCCGTTCGGTCCATTGCCCAGGATG
>CAIQDO010000293.1 GCA_903870555.1 uncultured Caulobacteraceae bacterium | reverse complement strand
GTGGTCGGCGCGGCGGGCGAAGGGACGGTCATGGCTGGGTTCCGGGTTGACGGCATGTGATATCCACATCACAAGTGATATTCAAATCACTGAGTGGGTGGGTCCATGTCTCCTCAAGCGATCGTGTTCGTCGACGGCGTCACCCTGGCGGTCCGCCGGGATGGCCGGGGGCCTCCGGTGGTCTGCCTCAGCGCCATCGGCCACGACTCGGACGATTTCGACGGACTGGCCGAGCGTCTGGGCGGCCGATGCGAGACCGTCCGGCTCGACTGGCCCGGTCACGGCCAGTCGGGTCCGGACAGCCATCCGGCGAGCGCGGCTCGCTATGCCGACCTGCTAGAAGGGACGCTGGATTCCTTGGGCGTTACCCGTCCCATTGTTGTCGGCAATTCGATCGGCGGGGCGGCGGCCCTGATCCTGGCGTCGCGCCGGCCGGTGGCGGGGGTGGTCCTGTGCGACAGCGGCGGCCTTGTCCCGGTCAACGCCGGCACGCGCGCCCTGTGCGCCCTTTTCGCCGGGTTCTTCCGGGCCGGGGCGTCGGGCGCCGCCTGGTATGACGCCGCCTTCGCCCTTTACTACCGGATAGTCCTGCCCGCGGCGGCGGCCAAGGGGCGGCGGCGGGAGATCATCGCGAACGGACGTCGGCTGGCGCCGATTCTGGCCGAGGCCTGGGAAAGCTTCGGTCGGCCGGAAGCCGATCTGAGGGCCCTGGCCGCCCATCTCGATCTGCCGATCTGGGTCGCCTGGGCGCGGCGTGATTGGGTCATTCCTCTGGCCCTGTGCCGACCGGCGATCCGGACGATGCGGGACGCCTCCCTGAGCCGCTTCGACGGCGGCCACAGCCCATTCCTGGAGGATCCTGACGCCTTCGCGGCGGGATTTTCGGTTTTCCTTGATCGGGTGGGCGTCAGCCGTTCGCCATCGCCTGGGCCCGCCCTTTCCACATCCCGCCCTTGCCCCGCCAGGTCTCCAACGCCGACTGCAGGGTGAACAGGGTGTAGAGGGCGCCGATGGCGGGCAGGGCCAGACCCCACAGGGGGCTCCGGCGATAGAGGCGCAGGATCGGCTGGAAGGCGATCGCCATGGCCGACCACGCCGCCGCGCCCAGCCAGCGACCCGGGCCGTCCGCCGTCAGGGCCAGAATCGGCGCCGCAAGGTAGACGATCGCCATTCCGCCCACCGTCCCCGCGAGGAGCAGGGGCGAGAAGTGCAATTGGGCGTAGGCGGACCGCGACACCATTCGGCCGATTTCGCCGAGGCTCTGATAGGGCCGCAGGCTGATCGCCCGATTTGTCAGGCCCAGCCAGATCGGGCCCTGACGCTTCATCAGCGCGCCCAGCGAGCAGTCGTCGATGATCTTGCCGCGGATCGCTTCAAGTCCGCCGGCGGCGATCAGGGCGTCGCGGCGCGCCAGCATCACCCCGCCGGCCGCGGCGGCCGTCGACCGCTTCGGGTCGTTCACCCAGGCGAACGGGTAGAGCATGTCGAAGAAGAAGATGAACGCCGGGATCAGCAGCCGTTCCGGCCAGGTCTCGACGGTGAGCTTGGCCATCAGCGAGGTGAGGACCAGTCCCTTGCCCTCGGCTCGCGCCACCAGCCGGCGCAGGGTGTCCGGCGCATGGGCGATGTCGGCGTCGGTCAGGTAGAGGTACTTGGGCGGCTCCTCGGGCAGGATCCCCGCGCGCGCCACCCCCTGGCTCTGGGCCCAGAGCTTGCCGGTCCAGCCGGCGGCGAGAGGCGCGCCGTTGATCACCTCCAGCCGGTCAGCGCCGGTCAGGCCGCGGGCCACGTCGCCGGTGCCGTCGGCGCTGCTGTCGTCCACCAGGATCACCCGCAGGTCGCCTGGATAGTCCTGGGCCAGCAGGCTGCCGATCGACCGGGCGATGACGTCAGCTTCGTCGCGGGCGGGAACCACCGCCGTGACGCTCGGCCAGGTCAGCGGATCGGCCGGTTGATGCTGGTCGTCACGCTCGCGCGCCCGCCAGAAGCCGCCGCGGAACGCCAACAGATAGATCCAGATGGCCAGGGCGAGGGCGCCGATTCCGGCGCTCCACGGTCCGGTCATTTCAGGTAGCCCGAGGCCCGGAACCAGGCCAGGGCGTCGGCCAGGGCTTCCGAATAAGGCCGGGCCGTGTAGCCGAGTTCGCGCTGCGCCTTGGCGGAGCTGAAGAACATGTGATGGGACGCCATCCTGAGGGCGTCACGGGTGACGAAAGGCTCCTTGCCGGTAATCTGGGCGACCGCCTCCGCCGCCCAGGCCAGGGGATAGAGCGGGCCACGCGGCAGGTTGACCGTCGGCGGCTTGCGGCCCGTCAGGTGGGCGATCTGAGCCAACATCTCGCGCAGCGACGCGTCCTGGCCGCCGAGGATGTAGCGCTCGCCGATCCGGCCTTTCTCCATCGCCAGCAGATGCCCGGCCGCGACGTCGTCGACGTGGACCAGGTTCAGGCCGGTGTCGACGAAGGCCGGGATTCGGCCCATCGCCGCCTCGACCAGGATTCGACCGGTCGGGGTCGGCTTGACGTCGCGCGGGCCGATCGGGGTCGAGGGCATCACGATCACCGCCGGCAGGGCGTGCTCGGCGATCATCCGTTCGACCAGCCGCTCGGCGGCCACCTTGCTTTCCTTATAGGCCCCGATCCCCTCGCCCTCGGCCAGCGGAGAGGTCTCCTCGACAGGTGTCGGCGTGTCGGGCGCCCGCAGGGTGGCGACGCTGCTGGTATAGACGATCCGCCGCACGCCCCGGGTCAGCGCCGCCTCCATCACCGTACGCGTCCCTTCGAGGTTGGCGCGGATGATCTCAAGCGGATCGCGCGCCCAGAGCCGATAGTCGGCCGCCACATGGAACAGCAGGTCGACGCCGTCGAGCGCCCGGCTCATGTCGCCCGCGTGGCGCATGTCCCCGGTAAAGATCTCGCAGTCGAGGCCGGTCAGGTTGGCGCGCGGACTGGTGGCCCGAGCGAGGGCGCGCAGCGTCAGGCCTCGGCCTTCGAGAGCCCGCAGCACCGCCGAGCCGACGAAGCCGGATGCGCCGGTGACGAGAACGCGGTCGCCTGCCTGCATGGGTTGAACCTCCGAAACCGTCGGCGCATGGAGTCGCACATCTCGCCGTTCGCCGTCACCTCTATATAAGGACGCAGGTCACGGGCCGAGGCGACGAGCGCGCCGGCCCCGTTCTCCCGCGTCGCTAAGGATCCGCCGCAGTCCCATGGCCGATTTCGATTTCCTGATCATCGGGTCCGGCATCGCCGGCGCCTCGGCGGCGGCGATGCTCGCGGGCCGCGCCCGGGTGGGCCTGTTCGAGCGCGAAAGCGCCCACGGTTATCACACCACCGGCCGCTCGGCGGCCCTGTGGTCAGCCCTGTACGGCAATGATCCGATCCGCGCCCTGACCGTCGGCAGCCGGGCGTTCTACGACAATCCCCCGCCCGGTTTCACCGAGGCGCCGCTGCTGAAACCCCGCGGTTGCCTCTATTTCGCCGGTCCGGACCAGCTTGCCCGCCTCGACGAGATCGCCGCCGGCGCCTCGGCCCTGGGCATCGGGACCCGCCGGCTGGACAGCGCCGAAGCGGTCGCCATGTGCCCTGTCTTGAGGGCCGATCTGGTGGCCGGCGCGCTGCATGAGCTCGACGCCATGGACATCGACGTCAACGCCCTGCACCAGGGATTCCTCAGGCAATGCAAGGCCTTGGGTGGTGACGTCCGCACCGACGCCGAGGTCGTCGCGCTCGACGAGGCGTCCGGTGGCGGCTGGATCGCGCGGCTCGCCGACGGCCAGAAGGTCACGGCCGGGGTGGTGATCAACGCCGCTGGCGCCTGGGCCGACACCGTGGCGCGGATGGCCGGGGTCCCCTGCGTCGACCTCCGCCCCCTCAAGCGCACCGCGTTCCTGCTCGAAACGCCCCAGGGCGTCGACGCCGCCGCCTGGCCGGCGATGATCGAGGCCGACGAGGCCTTCTACTTCAAGCCCGAGAGCGGCCGCATCCTGGTCTCCCCTTGCGACGAAACCCCGTCCGCCCCTTGCGACGCCTGGCCGGAGGACTTCACAATCGCTGAATGCGTCGAGCGGCTGCAGGAGTGGGCCGACATCCCGGTTCGCCGTATCCTTCGGTCCTGGGCCGGGCTGCGCAGTTTCGTCGCCGACCGTACGCCTGTGATCGGGTTCGAACCCGGTTTCGATGGCTTTTTCTGGCTGGCCGGGCAGGGCGGCTACGGTGTTCAGACCGCGCCGGCGGCCGGGCGAACCGCCGGCGCCCTCGCGCTGGGCGAAGACCTTCCGGCCGATGTCGTGGCGTTGGGGCTTAGGACCGAACAGCTGTCGCCGGCCCGCTTCCGAAGTTGAGTCAATCCCACGCTCCGCTCAGGAGGGTGTGAAACCTTTATCCCCTTCCGCGCATTGGAGACGGGGAGCCGGCCCGTTCGTCGGCCAGGGCGCGATCACGCGCAATAGCCAAAGGATTGTCCAATGAACTCCAAGATTCTGAAAATGGTGATGATTGCTGGCGCAGCCAGCGCCGCCCTGATGATGGCCGGCTGCGAGCAGAAGAGTGACGACGCCGCGTCCAACAGCGCCGCCGCCAACAGCGCGGCCGCCAGCGCCAATAGCGCGGCCGCCCAGGCCAATCAGGCCGCCGGCGCGGCCGCCGCCAACAACGCGGCCGCGTCCAACAGCGCCGCCAGCGCCGGATCGGCCATGACTTCCGCGTCCGACGCCTCGAAGTCGGCCGGCGACAGCACCGAAGCGTCCAAGGCCGCCAGCGACGCCGCCGCACCCAAGTAGAGGCGTTTTGGAGCTCACGGCCGGGCCTGACCTCGGTTAGGCCCGGTCATGCTTGGGCCTAGCCGCTGCGCCTATAGCCACGCCTTCAACCAGTCCCGCACCGTGTCGTGCCACTGAACGGAATCCTGTGGCTTCAGCACCCAGTGGTTCTCATTGGGAAAGGTCAGGAAGCGACTGGGCACGCCCTTGCGCTGCAGGCTGGTGAAAGCCGACAGGCCCTGTTCGATGGGCACGCGGAAGTCCTTGCCGGAATGAATCACCAGGGTCGGCGTCGACCAGTCGGCGGTGAATCGCGCGGGATTGAATATTTGGAACCCCTCGGGGTTCGAGGCGACGGGACCGCCGAACTCCCATTCCGTGAACCACAACTCATCGGTGGCCGTGGCCAGGTTGGCGGTGTCGAACACGCCGTCGTGCGCGATCAGGCACTTCCAGGGCGATCGCCAGTGGCTCTCCATCCAATAGATCATGTAGCCGCCGAACGAAGCCCCCGCGGCGCAGGCGCGCTGGCCGTCGAGAACGGGGAACCGCTCAAGCGCCGCCGCCCACCCTTTTTGCAGGTCCTCAAGGGGTCGGTCGCCCCAATGACCGGCCAGGGCGTCGGTGAAGGCCTGACCATAGCCCGTCGAGCCGTGGTAATCGATCATCACCACGCCGTAGCCCCATCCGGCCCACACCTGCGGGTTCCACCGGAAACTCCAACTGTTGGTGAACGAGGATTCCGGGCCGCCGTGGATCCACAAAATGGCGGGATAGGATTTGCCGGCGACGGCTCCGACAGGGGGAAGAACGTAGCCGTGCACGGTCTCGCCTTTCCAGCCCGCGAAGGCGAACGGCTCGGGCCTGGACAGGTCCGCCGAAGCGAGAACCGCTTCGCCCACGTGGGTGAGTCGCCGAGCCGGTGCGTTTCCCGACGTCACCCAGAGTTGGTCGGGCTCCATCAGTGTGTTGCGGGTATAGACGATCGCGGCGCCGCCGACGCTGACCGCCGAGACATTGCCGTCGGTCGTCAAGGGTGTCACCGTTCCGCGCCTTGGGTCCAGGCGAAATAGCCGGACCTGCTGCGTGTCGGCGGCCGTGATCAGCAGAGACTGCCCATCGGGCGTCCACGCCAGGGCGTTGGCGACGAGATCGACGCCAGGGTCGGCCTCTCGGGCGGCGCCGCTGCGCAGGTC
The DNA here is from genome assembly GCA_903870555.1 of uncultured Caulobacteraceae bacterium. Classification (GTDB taxonomy): domain Bacteria; phylum Pseudomonadota; class Alphaproteobacteria; order Caulobacterales; family Caulobacteraceae; genus Acaudatibacter; species Acaudatibacter boreus. The sequence continues at coordinate 2,304 of CAIQDO010000293.1, read as the reverse complement.
CATCACCCAAACCGCCTGACGGTCAGATTCGAAACCGGGGCGTGCCTGCGCCTCCCAGGCCAGGCTCCCACCGTCGGGCGAGATCACGGGCGCGGTGTCTGCCGCCAGATTGCCCGCGGTGAGGTTCCGCGGGGGCGAGGCGCCGTCGGCGCGGACGACCCAAAGGTCGAAATTTGTCGACCAGGCTTCCGATCGGCCGACGGCCTTGCTCGAGAAGATCACCTGGGCGCCATCGGGGGTCACCGCGTAGTCGCCTTCGTCACCATCCGGCTTGTGCGGCGAGTCGCCGTCGAATCCCGTCATCAGAGCCGTCGGCATGCCCGTGAACAGGCCGTCGGCGCCGCGGCGGAGCGAGAACAGGTGGTTGCGGGTTCCATTGCTCCATTCGTCCCAGTGTCGGGCGAGCAATCGATCATAGACGGCGCCGCTCGCCTTGCGCATGGCCAGGGCGTCAAGCTTGGCGCGGGTCGCCGCCGGAGTCTCCGAGTCCGGGAACACCGCCATCGACACGACCAGTCGTGATTCGTCCCGCGACAGTCGATAGGTTCCCACGTCCAGCGGCAGGCGTGTGACCTGGACGGCGCCACGACCCTCGGCGTCGGCCCGCCAAACCTGGGTGCTGCCGGATCGATCCGACAGGAAGTACAGGGAGCGCCCGTCGCCAGACCAGCGGATCTCGCTGGCGCCGGCCGCGATCGCGTCGAGCCGGCGGGGTTGGGCGTCCTCGCGCGTCAGATCGATGAGCCAGGCCGTGTGATGGGTGGCGTTGGCCGGCAAATCGACCGTCCGAAGATCATAGACCACCGATCTGCCGTCTGGAGACGTCTGGGGATCGCTCAAGCGGTCGAGGCTTGCCAAATCACGGGCGGACAAGGGCGCCGCCGCCGCCGGACCAAGGGCCCCGGTCGAAAGGATGACGGCCGTGACCAAGCCGAAGAGTCTTACGCGGAACATGGACATCATCAATCTGGCACTATTGGGGTGGGAAGGCGGTCGGCGCCAGCCCACCTTTTACATCTCATTGGACCGTGAGGTTTGGGCTTGTCCGTGACGGGCGGCGCGTTTCGTCATTGTGATCACAGGAAGCTGATTTTTGCCAGAAGAATGTGCACGCAAGGCGCCAAAATAAGGCGCTGACTCTCCGTTTCCGACGTGATCATAAGGGCGTCAAACCTTTCCAGAACGACGCTTCCGCCGTCGATCACCAGGTCGGTTCTGTCGCACGCGACGATCAGGGTCCACCCTGTCGAAGACAGATTGACGGCGCCCCCGTCGGTGAGACGATCAAGCGTAGCGGTCATGCGACCACGCCGTGTCATGACGTTGAAATCCGTCACCGGTCTGCCGGGAGGGGCCGCGACGACCTTAACCTCGCCAGCAAAGCGGGCTGGCGCGGAGGTCGGGGCCAGAGTAACGGGCGTCCCGTCTTCGATCGTCAGCGTCAGGGCGCCTTCAATGACGCCGAGTGTCCGGTCGACTCCTGGAAACACGCTGAAGGGACCGCCGGCCTCGACCGTCGCCAGGCTGACCCGCCAGTCGAAGTCTCCGAAACCCGCGCCCGGCGGCCAGACCGCCAATTCCCGCGTGACGCCGCCGCCATTCTTCCATGGCGTCGGGACTAGGTCGCGGTCGCGCAAGAGCGTGATGGCCATCCGGCTTCAGGCGAGGATGCCGGGCAGGTCCAGCCCGTGTTCGCGGGCGCAGTCGATGGCGATGTCGTATCCTGCGTCGGCATGCCGCATCACCCCGGTCGCCGGGTCATTCCACAGCACCCGACCAATGCGTTTGGCGGCAGCCTCCGTGCCGTCGCAGACGATGACCATGCCGGCGTGCTGGGAGAATCCCATGCCGACGCCGCCGCCATGGTGCAGCGACACCCAGGTCGCGCCGCCGGCGCAGTTGAGCAGGGCATTGAGCAGCGGCCAGTCGGAGACGGCGTCCGATCCGTCCTTCATAGCCTCGGTCTCGCGATTGGGCGAGGCGACCGAGCCGGAATCGAGGTGGTCGCGACCGATCACCACCGGCGCCTTCAGCTCACCGCTGGCCACCATCTCGTTGAACGCCAGGCCCAGCCGGTGCCGGTCGCCGAGGCCCACCCAGCAGATCCGCGCCGGCAGGCCCTGGAACTTGATCCTCTCCCGCGCCATGTCGAGCCAGGCGTGCAGCGACCGGTCGTCCGGCATCAGCTCCTTCACCTTGGCGTCGGTCTTGTAGATGTCTTCCGGATCGCCGGAGAGCGCCACCCAGCGGAACGGACCAATCCCGCGGCAGAACAGCGGGCGGATATAGGCCGGCACGAAACCC
>CAIQDO010000292.1 GCA_903870555.1 uncultured Caulobacteraceae bacterium | reverse complement strand
TCATCCAAACCACCAAGATCGCCGCATGACACGCTTCCATGCCATCGATTTTTTCCTGGGGCATGCCCCAGGAACACAGCAAGAACGAAGCGGACAGATCACGAGCTACAAAAACCGGACATCTTTACGAGCTAGCGACACCTCGCGACGGCGATGCGTTGCCGATCCCATCGGGTCTGGCCTAGGCTGGTTCTCGGGGGGACACGTCATGCCGCAGGAAGATCTGGACGCGATCGTCGCCGAGGTGGCGCGGGACATGCGGGCGCATCTGGGCGAGGGGAAGGTCGCCGACTACATCCCGGCCCTGGCCCGGGTCGATCCCCGGCAGTTCGGCATCGCCGTGGTAACCTGCGACGGGCGGGTGGCCGTGGCCGGCGACGGGGACACGCCATTCTCGATCCAGAGCGTCTCCAAGGTGTTCACCCTGGTGCTGGCGATCAACCGGCTCGACGAGGCCCTGTGGAAACGCGTCGGCCGCGAGCCGAGCGGGTCGCGCTTCAACTCAATCGTCCAGCTCGAGCAGGAGCTGGGCATTCCCCGCAATCCGTTCATCAACGCCGGCGCCCTGGTGGTCACCGACGCGGTGCTGGCCGGCGGGGCGCCAAGCGAAGCGATCGCAGACATCGCCGGCTTCCTGCGCCGGCTGGCGATGGACGAGGCGGTGTCGATCGATCCGGAGGTGGCGGCGTCCGAGGAGGCCACCGGCTATCGCAACGCCAGCCTGGGCTATTTCCTGCGCGCCTTCGACAACCTGCACAGTCCGGTGCCCGACGTGCTGGAGGTCTATTTCAACCAGTGCGCCCTGCGGATGACCTGCCGCCAGTTGGCCCGGGCGGGGCTGTTCCTGGCCCAGGACGGCCTCGATCCGCTGAACCACATGCAGGTGACCAGCCCCGAGCGCACCCGGCGGATCAACGCCATCATGATGACCTGCGGCCATTATGACGCCTCCGGGGAGTTCGCCTACCGGGTGGGCCTGCCGGGCAAGAGCGGCGTCGGCGGCGGCATCCTGGCCATCGCCCCCCGCCGCGCCGCCATCGCCGTCTGGTCCCCCGGCCTGTGCGAGGCCGGCAACAGCCTCGTCGGCCAGCTCGCCCTGCAGCGCTTCGTCGCGCTCACGGGCTGGTCGGTGTTCTGAAAGACGGGTGAGACGGCGCCCCCTCCCCGCCGCGAGTTACACCACGCCGTAGGCGAGCATGGCGTCGGCGACTTTCTTGAAGCCGGCGATGTTGGCGCCGCGCACGTAGTCGATGTGCTTGGTGCCGGCCGATCCCCCGTATTCGACGCAGGAGCTGTGGATGCCGGCCATGATGTCGACCAGCAGGCCCTGCAGCTGCTCTTCCTTCCAGGAGATCCGCGCCGAGTTCTGGCTCATTTCAAGGCCCGACACCGACACCCCGCCGGCGTTGGCCGCCTTGCCCGGGGCGTAGAGGATCTTGGCGTCCTTGAAGACGTGCACCCCCGCCAGGGTGGTGGGCATGTTGGCGCCTTCCGACACCGCGATGCAGCCGTTCTTCACCAGGGTCTTGGCTTCCTCGCCGTCCAGTTCGTTCTGGGTGGCGCAGGGCAGGGCCAGGTCGCAGGGCACGCTCCAGGGACGCGCGCCGCCGCCATGGAAGGTGGCGCCGGGGAACTCCTTGACGTAGTCGGAAATCCGGCCGCGGCGCTTGGTCTTGTGGACCTTGACCCAGTCGATCTTGGCCTGGTCGATGCCGGCAGGGTCGTGGATGAAGCCCTCGGAGTCGGACAGGGTCAGCACCTTGCCGCCGAGCTGGACGATCTTCTCGGCGGCGTGGGTGGCCACGTTGCCGGAGCCGGAAATCACCGCCGTCTTGCCCTCAATTCCCTGGCCGACGTTCTCCAGCATGCTCTTGAGGAAGTAGACGGCGCCATAGCCCGTGGCCTCGGTGCGGATCAGGCTGCCGCCGAACTCCAGGCCCTTGCCGGTGAGGACGCCGGTGAACTGGTTGGTGATGCGCTTGTACTGGCCGAACATGTAGCCGATCTCGCGCGCGCCGACGCCGATGTCGCCGGCCGGGACGTCGATGTCCGCGCCGACGTGGCGGTAGAGCTCGGTCATGAACGACTGGCAGAAGCGCATCACCTCATGATCGGACTTGCCCTTGGGATTGAAGTTGGCCCCGCCCTTGCCGCCGCCCATCGGCAGGCCCGTCAGGCTGTTCTTGAAGGTCTGCTCGAAGGCCAGGAACTTCAGGACGCTTTCGGTGACGCTGGGATGGAAGCGAATGCCGCCCTTGTAGGGGCCGATCGAGTTGTTGTTCTGCACCCGCCAGCCGCGCTGCACCCGGATGGCGCCCTTGTCGTCTTCCCAGCACACCCGGAAGCTGACGACCCGATCCGGTTCGGCGATCCGCCGCAGGATCTGATACTCGTGGTACTGTTCCTTGTCCTGAATGAAGTCGAAGATGTCTTCGGCGACTTCCTGAACGGCCTGGACGAATTCGTCCTGACCCGGATTGCGGCGTTTGACCCCCGCGATAAAGCCTTCGAGATCGACGTGATCAGCCGTCGCCATGCGCGTTTCCCCTATGGGCGCGCCTGCTTCAACTTCCGATAAGTCGATAACGCCGCCCCAGCGCGAGAAAGATGATCCGCGCCTATTTAGGAGTCAATCTCAACAGCGGGCGATGGCGCGTCGAATCGGGACCAAGGCCGTCGGCGGTTGACATTTCGGCCGCCGCCCAAACATAGGGCGCAGGCGTTCAGCCGCGTTTTCATCACAGTCAGGCCCCCATGGACGTCAGTCTCGCGCGATCGCTGTCGCCGAAAGCTCCCACCGAGACCGTGACGCCCGCCCGCCTCACACACCTTCAGCGCCTTGAAGCCGAGAGCCTCCACATCCTGCGCGAGGTGGTGTCCGAGTGCCGCAATCCGGTGATGCTCTATTCGGTCGGCAAGGATTCGGCGGTGATGCTGCACCTGGCCGCCAAGGCGTTCTTCCCTTCGCGGCCGCCGTTCCCGCTGCTGCACGTCGACACCACCTGGAAGTTCAGGGCGATGTACGAGATGCGCGAGCGCATGGCCAAGGAGCTCGGCTTCGAGCTGCTGGTGCACAGGAATCCCGACGCCCTCGCCCGCGGCATAAATCCCTTCGACCACGGCTCCGCCGTCCACACCGATCTGTGGAAGACCGAGGGTCTGAAGCAGGCGCTCGACCTCCATGGCTTCGACGCGGCCTTCGGCGGCGCGCGACGCGACGAGGAAAAGAGCCGGGCCAAGGAGCGCATCTTCTCGTTCCGCTCGGCCCAGCATCGCTGGGATCCGAAGAACCAGCGGCCGGAGCTGTGGCGGCTGTTCAACACCCGGATGAACAAGGGCGAGAGCCTGAGGGTGTTCCCGATCTCCAACTGGACCGAGCTGGATGTGTGGCAATACATCCACCTGGAGAAGGTGCCGATCGTCCCCCTGTACTACTCCGCCGAGCGGCCTGTGGTGGAGCGCGAGGGCAGCCTGATCATGGTCGACGACGACCGCATGCCGCTTCGGCCGGGCGAGACGCCGATGATGAAATCGGTCCGCTTCCGCACCCTCGGCTGCTACCCGCTCACCGGGGCGGTGGAGAGCACCGCCGCCACCCTTCCCGAGATCATCCAGGAAATGCTGCTGACCACCACCTCGGAGCGTCAGGGCCGGGTCATCGACCACGACCAGTCCGCCTCGATGGAGAAGAAGAAGCAGGAAGGCTATTTCTGATGGCCCATCAGTCCACCCTCATCGCCGACGACATCGACGCCTATCTCAAGGCGCACGAGGTCAAGGGGCTGTTGCGATTCCTCACCTGCGGCTCGGTTGACGACGGCAAGTCGACGCTGATCGGCCGGCTGCTCTACGACTCCAAGATGATCTTCGAGGACCAGCTGGCGGCGCTGGAGGCGGATTCGCGCCGCGTCGGCACCCAGGGCGGCGAGATCGACTTCGCCCTGCTGGTCGATGGCCTGGCCGCCGAGCGCGAGCAGGGCATCACCATCGATGTCGCCTACCGGTTCTTCTCCACCGACAAACGCAAGTTCATCGTGGCCGACACCCCCGGCCACGAACAATATACCCGCAACATGGTGACCGGCGCCTCGACCGCCGACGCCGCCATCATCCTGATCGACGCGCGCAAGGGCGTGCTGACCCAGACCCGCCGCCACAGCTATCTGGTGAATCTGCTGGGCATCCGGCACGTGGTGCTGGCCATCAACAAGATGGACCTGGTCGACTGGTCCCAGGCGCGGTTCGACGAGATCGTCGCCGATTATCGGATCTTCGCCGACCAGATCGGGCTGGAGGCGTTCACCGCCATTCCCATGTCGGCGCTGCGCGGCGACAACATCACCGAGCCCAGCCCGCGCGCGCGCTGGTATCAGGGGCCGCCGCTGCTGCGCTGGCTGGAAGAGGCGCCCCTGGACGCCGAGGCGGTGGAGGCGCCGTTCCGCATGCCGGTGCAGTGGGTCAACCGGCCGAACCTCGACTTCAGGGGCTTCTCGGGCTTCATTGCGGCGGGCGCCGTTCACCCTGGCGACAAGGTCAAGGTGATGCCGTCGGGCCGGGAGACGTCGGTGGCCCGGATCGTCACCAAGGATGGCGACCTGGGCCGGGCCGTGGCCGGGCAGTCGATCACCCTGACCCTGACCGACGAGGTCGACGCTTCCCGAGGCGACGTGATCGCCGCCGCCGGCCAGCCGCCGGGGGTGGCCGACCAGTTCGAGTGCACTCTGGTGTGGTTCGATGACGAGGCGATGATGCCCGGCCGTCCCTATCTGCTGAAACTGGGCGCCCGGACCGTCTCGGCCCAGGTCAACGAGCCGAAATATAAGATCAACGTCAACACCCTCGAGCACCTGGCCGCCACGCGGCTGGAGTTGAACGAGATCGGCGTCTGCAACCTCCAGCTCGACGCCGCCATCGCCTTCGATCCCTATGTCGAGGGCAAGGACCTCGGCGGCTTCATCCTGATCGACCGGATCACGAACCGCACGGTCGGCGCCGGCATGCTGCACTTCGCCCTGCGCCGCAGCCAGAACATCCATTGGCAGGCGCTCGACCTCGACGGCGCCGCCCGCGCGGCGCAGAAAGGTCAGACGGCGCGGGTCGTGTGGCTGACCGGCCTGTCGGGGGCCGGCAAGTCGACCATCGCCAATCTGCTCGAGAAACGTCTGCACACGGCCGGACGACACACCTACCTGCTCGACGGCGACAATGTGCGTCACGGCCTGAACAAGGACCTCGGCTTCACCGAGGAGGACCGGGTGGAGAACATCCGCCGCGTCGCCGAGGTGGCCAAGCTGATGGTCGACGCCGGCCTGATCGTGCTGGTGTCATTCATTTCGCCGTTCCGCGCCGAGCGACGGATGGCCCGCGAGTTGATGGCGCAAGGCCAGTTCATCGAGGTGTTCATCGACACGCCGCTGGCCGAGGCCGAGCGGCGGGACGTCAAGGGCCTCTACAAGAAGGCGCGGGCCGGGCAGCTGAAGAACTTCACCGGCGTCGACAGCCCCTATGAGCCGCCGGAACACCCCGAGATCCGCATCGACACGACCAGCCTGACCGCCGAGGCTGCGGCGGAACGGATCTTCGCGCGGCTGATTGAGGAAGACCGACCCGGCTGATCCAACTCGAGAGTTCATTTCGGGGGCGTCCTTGACTTGCCGCAGGGTCGTGCGAGTCTCTCCAGGCCGCGCGCGCGGCATTGGGGGACCCGCCGATGACCGTCGAACTGACCATGCTGGCCTATTCGGTCGCGTTGCTTGTCATTCTCATTCTTATTCAAGCGACGGCGGGAATCGCCCAGCATGGGGTCGTCCCGCTTGCCGGGCCGCGGGACAACCTGGCGCCGCCGAAGCCGTTTCCTGCGCGGGCCAAGCGGGTCGTCGACAACCACCGCGAGGGCCTGACCATGTTTGCGCCGCTGGTGCTGATCGCCGCGATCGCCGGCATCCATACCGGCAAAACCGTGCTCGGAGCCGAGCTGTTTTTCTATTCGCGCGCCGCCCACGCGGTGATCTATCTGCTTGGCCTGCCCCTGGTGCGCCCCCTGACCTGGGCCGTCGGGCTGGTCGGAACCTTGATGGTGCTCGCCGCTGTTCTGGGCTTGCGGTGACGCCGGAGGGCGGACGATGAGCCTGTCTCGTAACCAGGACGCCTGGCTGGGGGACGCGCGCCGGGCGCGCCTTCGCTGGCCGGGCTGGGCGGCGGCGCTGGTCGCCGCGGCCTTCTCCGGCGCCATCCTTACGGTTTTCAAGATCTGGGGCGGCCAGTTCCTCGACGCGCTGGCGGCCGACTTCCGTCACATGCCGGGAACATGGGGTGACACCCTGGCCTTCGGCGCCGTGCAGTGCGCCATCTTCGGCGGTTTCCTGGCGGCGGCTCAGATCGCCATGGTCGTCGAGGGCCGGTCCCTGTGGCGGCGCGGCCGGACCGGCCGGGCGCTATCGCTGGTGATCGGCTTGTTCATCGGCGTCTTGGGCTACGCGGCCTGCGTGGCGGTGGCGAATATGGCAGGCGCCATCGCACCCGGACCCTTCACCGGCGTGGCCCTTGACGCGGTGCTGTTCGGCGCGGCCCTGGTGGCGATTCAGTCGGTGGCCGAAGAGGCCTTCTTCCGGGGCTGGCTGCAACCGATCCTGTGCGTCAGATGGGGGCCGACGGCGGGCGTCGCCGCGTCTTCGGCCCTGTTCGCCGGCCTGCACATCATCGCCGGCGCCCACGGCGCCCTGGCCGTGGCCAATCTGTTCCTCGGCGGCGTGATGTTCGGGCTTCTGGCGCTGCGAACCGGCAATCTCTTCGCCGCGTCGGCCGCCCACTTCGCCTGGAACTGGACCGAATCGGGCGTCCTGGGCCTGAGCGAACAGCCCACCGGCAGCCTGCTGCGCTTCGGTTTCACCGGTTCGCCGCTATGGAACGGCGGCGCCGACGCCATGAACGGCAGCCTGGCCATGTCCCTGGTCCTGATCGCCCTGGTCGGCGGCGTGATGCTCGCGCTGCGAGTGGGCGCGCGCCCGTCCTGACCGGGTTCCTGGTCCGGCGCGGTCAGCGCCGGAAGGGTCGGCGGGCGTCAGGCCGCCTTTTGCAGGGACTTGTGAAGCAGCGAGATGGCCGCGTCGCGGTCGATTCGTTCGATGGCCGCCACTTCACGGGCCATGCGGTCGAGCGCCGATTCGTAAAGCTGCCGCTCGGAGTAGGACTGCTCGGGCTGGCTGTCGGAGCGATGCAGATCCCGCACCACTTCGGCGATGGAGATCAGGTCGCCGGAATTGATCTTGGCTTCGTATTCCTGCGCCCGGCGGCTCCACATGGTGCGCTTGACGCGGGCGCGGCCCTTGAGGGTCGTCAGGGCCTGAAACACCACATTGCCTTCGGCGAGGGCGCGGAGACCAGCGGTGCGCGCCTTCTTGGTCGGCACGCGCAAGGTCATTTTCTCATGGTCGAAGGTTATCACATAGACTTCGAGCGACGTACCGACCACTTCCTGGGTCTCGACCCCCACCACCATGCCCACGCCATGCGCGGGATAGACGACGTGATCGCCGACTGTGAAGTCGTGTTCGGTTTTTGTTAGCATCGAAATAGGTCCCTTTCTGTTTGCCGCTCGATCGACCGCGAACCATGCCGATCGTGAACGACCTGCCCGCGCGCCGCCTTACCGCCACACCCCGTTCGTCTCGGCGGACCGCCCGGTCGATCTTCCATCGCGCCCGGCGCATAGCCGCGACCGGCCCGGCCCAGAGCCCGAGGTCAGAGCGATGCGATTGAGCTGCGCGACCATGAATCATCGCCACGACCACGCACGTTGGAAGGTCCGAATCCGGATCCAGCCGAATTTGTCATCGATACCATGAAAACGTGGTCTTTTGAAGGCTGGCGTGCGGAACCGCACAGAGGCGCCCCGACAGTCGCCCCAATCCTTGTCCGCTGAGCCTAGGACCCCTGGCCGGGCTTGGGGCTGAAATACTTCTCGAACTTGCCTTTTTCGGCGTCGAACTTGGCGCGGTCGCCGGGCGGTTCACCCTTCAGCGTGATGTTCGGCCAGATCTTGGCGTAGTCGGTGTTGATCTTCAGCCACTTGCCGTCGGGCTCGTCCTCGGTGTCGGGCTTGATGGCGTCCACCGGGCACTCCGGCTCGCAGACGCCGCAGTCGATACACTCGTCCGGGCTGATGGCGAGAAAGTTCTCGCCTTCGTAGAAGCAGTCGACCGGACACACCTCGACGCAGTCCATGTACTTACATTTGATGCAGGCGTCTGTGACGATGTAGGTCATCAAGGGCTCGTAACGGATCTGGCGTGAGGTCCCACGGTAGGGCGACGGTGTTTGTCAGGACAGGCTGGCCATTGTCAATGGCGCGGCGACCGATCGGTCGCTTCCAGACAATCTGTCTCGCCCGACAAGGGCTCATAGAGCGCGCGCGCCTCGGCGGGCGGTCCTCGACGCACACCCAGACCAAGAATTCGAATCGCGGTCAGGCGGCCTCCCACGGCGAAGACAAGCTCATCGCCGGGCCGCAACGGCCGCGACGCCTTGTCGAGACGGCTGGCGCCGCCTGATCGGTTCACGCGGATCCTGCCGGACTCCACCAGCCGCGCGGCAAGGGTCCGCGTCTTGCACAACCTGGCGCGCCACAGCCAGACGTCCGCGCGACAGGCTCCGTCGGGCGCGAGGCCGCCCGTCACGGCGCCGTCGCTCCCGCTCCGCGCCGACGACGTCGCGGTCTCGGTCGCGTGGCGGACGGCGAGGGCGGCGCGCGGAGCGCCGCAAGGGCGGCGAACGGCGACCGCGGGACCGTCGTGATATCGCGGGCCGCGGGCTGAACCCGTGGCCGGCGACGGCGCCAGATGGTCGCCTCCAGGGTGGCCGCCTTGCGAATCGGAACGAAGTCGAGATCGCGCAGGACCCGGCGGGCTTCGGCTTCGCTCCAGCCGAGGCGCTCGCGGGCCGCGTCAGTCAGTCGCACGCCGCCAGCCCCGCTGGCGGCTCGCAGATGCTCATCGAGGCTTTCGAGATCCTGAACGGGCGCAGCCAGGACGCCGATGGCCAGCAGGGCGCGGTAGCCCAGGGCGACCGCGGGCGGCGGCGGATCGGGAAGGGCGACAAGGCCGTTCGGGGGCGGCCGCCAGTCCGGCGCCGCCCGCAGGGCGAAGGCCAGGGCGACACCACGCGCGTCCGCCTGGGCCTGGCTGGGCAAGTGAAGGCTGAAGGCGCCGAAGCGCACGCCAAGACCCCGAAGCACGCCGCGTTCGCCCCGGCTGAGGTGGAGGAGGTCAGCCTCGATCGCGCGCCGATCGAGCACGCCGCCGGCCTCGATCAGCCGGTACGCCAAGCCACGGGCCAGGCCCTTGAGCGCGCCCGACGAGACCGCCTCGCCAAGCCTCTTGAGGGCCCATAGCCGCCGGCTGGCGTCGGCGGCGACAAAGGCTTCCAGGCGGCGCGCCGCCCTGTCCCGCGCCGGCTCCGCGCCAAGGTCGCCGTAAAGGCGAACAACGGGATTGAATGGCTGACCGCCCGCCAGGGCGCCGGCGGCTTCCCCACGCCAGAGAACGTCGCCGTCGGGTTCGAGCGCGAAAGCCTCGTCCCCCTCGGCCGCCAACCGGCCCAGGCGACGGGTCATCTCGGGGCCGACCGCCCGCTGCACCGCCGCGCGCAGCGCCTTGGTCTCCAGGGCGCCCGCGCCCTGGGCGGCGTCAAAGCTCAGACCGCGCAGGCGACCGACGTAGTGCCCCTCCACCGTTACCGAGCCGTCACCGGAAACGCCCGCCAGCAGGTCATCCTGGCGACCAAGGCCGCGCATCAGGGCGCTGGTCCGCCGGTCGATGAACCTCGCCATCAGCTTTTCATGAAGCGTGTCGGACAGCCGCTCCTCAAGACCGCGGGTCTTGTCGCGCCAGTGAGCCGCATCGGCGAGCCAGTCGGGCCGGTTGGCGACATAGGCCAGGGTGCGAACACCGGCCAGGCGGGTGGACAGGGCGTCGATCTCCCCGTGCATCCGGTCGAGCTGGCGGTACTGCTCGCCCATCCAGTCGTCGCTCACGCGCCGATCGCCCAGGCTGAGATGGTCGAACATCGTCCGCACCAGCCGGATGTGCTCGTCAGGCGTGGTCTTGCGGAAATCGGGCGTCTGGCAGGCGTCCCACAACCGCAGCAGGGCGGACCGGTCGGCGCAGCGCTCCGCCACTTCCGGTTCGCCCGACAGTGTTCGAAGAGCCTTCTCGTCAAGAGCCTCCTCGGCCGCCTTCAGGCCATCGCGGGGCGGGGGCGCGGCCAACGATCGACGCAGCGCCGCCAGCGACTGGAAATCGAGTCCGCCGTTGCGCCACTGGGCCGCCGTCACGGCCTCGAAGCTGTGTCCTTCGACCGCCGCCACCAGATCGGGCGACATGGCTTCGCAGCCGCCGGTGACGCCGAACGTGCCGTCGGTGCGGAACCGGCCGGCGCGGCCGGCGATCTGCCCGACCTCCTGGGGATGCAGCGACCTCTGCCGCTTGCCGTCGAACTTGGTCAGGCCGGCGAAGGCCACATGGTCGACATCCATGTTCAGGCCCATGCCTATGGCGTCGGTCGCCACCAGGAAGTCGACCTCGCCGGACTGGTAGAGCGCCACCTGCGCGTTTCGCGTGCGCGGCGAAAGAGATCCCATCACCACCGCCGCCCCGCCTCTCTGACGGCGGATCAGTTCGGCGATGGCGTAGACCTGGTCGGCCGAAAAGGCGACGACGGCGCTGCGACGGGGCAGGCGGGTGAGCTTGCAGGGGCCGGCGTAGGTCAGGCTGGAAAACCGTTCGCGGGTGACGATCTCCGCGCCAGGCAGCAGGCGGCGGATCAACGGCGCCATCGTCCCGGCGCCGAGGAACATGGTCTCGAAGGTTCCGCGGGCGTGCAGCAGGCGGTGGGTGAACAGATGTCCCCGCTCGGGGTCGGCGGCCAGCTGGATCTCATCCACGGCGAGGAACTCGACGTCCCGCCCCAGCGGCATGGCCTCGACGGTGCAGACGAAATAGTGCGCCCGGGGCGGGACGATCTTCTCCTCGCCGGTGATCAGGGCCACGGCCCGGGCGCCCCTGGCCTTGACCACCCGGTCGTAGATTTCGCGGGCCAGCAGGCGAAGCGGCAGGCCGATCATGCCCGAGGCGTGGCCGAGCATCCGCTCGACGGCCAGATGCGTCTTGCCGGTGTTGGTCGGGCCCAGGACCGCGACCAGCCGGGACGGCGCCTGTCCTGGGGGCCGATGACTCATGGTCCCGATGTGCCTCGGCAACCGCCCGAACGCAACCGTTGACGGCGCGAAACAACCGGTTAACGCAAGATGGACGCCGCCGTGAACAGGCCCGCAACGAATCAGGACCGAATCGCTGATGCGGTCCTATTCGGTCTTCGTTCCCTACGACATCTTGTGGGCGCCTGATCGGATGGCACAAGTCCGCGGCCAGAACTGCGATCGGTTCACCGCACGGCGCTTGACGCCCCCCGTCAGGGTCGACTATATCGCCGCCTCCCCGTCGGGACCGTCCCGCCGACCCCTTTCCTCTGGATCAAGTTCCGCGCCATGTCACGCCGCTGCGAACTCACCGGTGTCGGTCCCATGACCGGCAACAATGTGAGCCACTCGAACATCAAGACCAAGCGGCGCTTCCTGCCCGCTCTCTCCCCGGCGAGCCTGCGCTCCGACAGCCTGGGTCAGACCTTCAAACTGCGCATCACCAACGCGGCCCTGCGGACCCTCGACTTCCGCGGCGGCCTGGACGTGTTCCTGCTGAAGGCCCGCGACGAGGCCCTTTCGCCCCGCGCCCTGAAGATCAAGGCTCAGGTCAAGGCCAAGGCCAAGGCCGCCGCGACCGCCGCCTGATCCCTTTCGCCTCCCCTCACGGGGAGGCGATATCCCCTACGGATTCAGAAGAGCGCGACCGGCGTCCCGCACATCCGTGCAGCCGGTCAGCGACATGGCCATGCGCAGTTCCTGGCGCAGGATGGTCAGCATTCCCGCCACTCCCGCCTCGCCGCCGGCGCCCAGCGCATAGGCCCAGGCCCGGCCGATCAGGCAGGCCTTGGCGCCCAGAGCCAGGGCCTTGAGCACATCGAGGCCCGAGCGCACGCCGCCATCCATCAGCACCGTCAGGTCATCGCCCACCGCCTCGACAATGGCCGGCAGGGCGGAGATCGACGACGGCGCGCCATCGAGCTGACGGCCCCCGTGGTTGGAAACCACCAGGCCTTCGACGCCGCAGGATCTTGCATCCCGCGCGTCCTCGGCGTCGAGCACGCCCTTGAGCACCAGCGGGCCGGGCCAGCGGTCGCGGACCCAGTCGATGTCCTTCCAGGTCACCGAGGGATCGAAGTTGCGGCCGATCCAGCCCATATATTCCTGCAGCGCGCCCAGGTCGGTGCTGGCCGAGGCGATGTTGCCCAGCGATTGTGGGCCGCCCTTGACCAGCACGTCCCAGAACCAGTCCGGGTGGGCCAGACCGTCGATCGCCTGACGCAGGCGCGCCTCGGGACTGGCGACGTTGAGGCCGTTGCGGGCGTCGCGATAGCGCGCCCCGGCGACGGGCAGGTCGACGGTGAACAGCAGCACGGGGCAGCCGGCCTCCCGCGTCGTCGCCAGCAACTCCGACATGAAGCCGCGGTCCTTGATCATGTAGAGCTGGAACCAGGGCGGAACGCCGGACGCCGCCGTGACCTCGGCGGTGGTGCAGACCCCGACCGTGGACAGACTGAAGGGCACGCCGGCGGCCTTGGCGGCGCGGGCGGCCTGCGTCTCGCCACGGCGGGCGTACATGCCCGCCAGCCCCACCGGCGACAGCACCACCGGCATGGACAGATCCTGGCCGAACACCCGCGTGCTCATCGACAGCTCGGAGACGTCCCTGAGCACCCGCTGGCGCAGGGTTATGGCCGCCATGTCCGAGACATTGGCCGCCAGGGTGGTCTCGCCGTAGGAGCCGCCGTCGATATAGTCGAACAGCACCTTGGGCAGGCGCCGACGACAGGCCTCGCGATAGTCGGCGACGCAGGCCGCCTTCATCCTCCGAAGCCTTGGCGAAGAAGGATCATGCAACGGTCTCGCGCACGCGCCGGCCGCCGGCCGCGCGGCTGGGGTTGGCCGCCGGAGCGCCCTGGACGCTGGGCAGGGGGGCCAGCAACGACGCCCCCGCGCGCGTCGTGGCCCGGGGCTCCTCCTCGAACAGGGCGGCGAGCTGCTCGGTGATGGCGCCGCCAAGCTGTTCCACGTCGACGATGGTCACGGCGCGCCGATAGTAGCGAGTGACGTCGTGGCCGATGCCGATGGCGATCAACTCCACCGGGCTCTTGCCCTCGATCTCGGCGATCACCCGGCGCAGGTGGCGCTCGAGATAGTGACCCGAGTTCACCGACAGGGTCGAATCGTCGACCGGGGCGCCATCGGAGATCACCATCAGGATCTTGCGCTGCTCGGTGCGGCCGATCAGGCGCTGGTGGGCCCACATCAGGGCCTCGCCGTCGATGTTCTCCTTCAGCAGCCCCTCGCGCATCATCAGGCCGAGGTTCTTGCGCGCGCGCCGCCAGGGCGCGTCGGCCGATTTATAGACAATGTGGCGCAGGTCGTTCAGGCGGCCAGGCGAGGCGGGTTTGCCGGCTTTCAACCAGTCGTCGCGCGACGCGCCGCCCTTCCAGGCGCGAGTGGTGAAGCCGAGGATCTCGGTCTTGACGCCGCAGCGCTCCAGCGTCCGGGCCAGAATGTCGGCGCAGACGGCCGCCACCATGATCGGCCGGCCGCGCATCGAGCCGGAATTGTCGATCAGCAGGCCGACCACCGTGTCGCGGAACTCGGTGTCCTGCTCCATCTTGAACGACAGCGGCGCGGTGGGATCGACGATCACCCGGGTCAGGCGGGCCACATCGAGCAGCCCTTCCTCAAGGTCGAAGCTCCAGGAGCGGTTCTGCTGCGCCAACAGCTTGCGCTGCAGGCGGTTGGCCAGGCGGGAGACGACATTGGACAGGCTGGCGAGTTGCTGGTCGAGATAGGCCCGCAGGCGGGTCAGTTCGTCCGGCTCGCACAGTTCCTCGGCCGACACCACCTCGTCGTGCTGGGCGGTGAAGATCTTGTAGGCCGGCTCCGGGCGGCCGTGATCCTTGATGTCCGGCCGGGCGGGTTTGTCGCCCTCGGTCATCTCAAGTTCGTCTTCGCTCAGCTCGCCGTTCTCGTCCTCCTCGGCGTCGGCGACCTGGCTCTCCGCGCTTTCGGACTCCCGATGGCTTGTTTCGCCGTCATCGGAGGCGTCGCTCTGTGGCGTCTGCTCCTGACCTTCGCTCTCGCCCTGGTCGGAGGAGTCGGCTTCGCCCTCCTCGCTCTGGTCGTCCTCCGCGTCCTGCTCGGGGGCGTCGCTGAGGTCGTCCGACATGAACAGATCGCGCACCACCGCCCGGGCGATGCGGGCGAAGGCCTTCTGGTCGGCCAGGGCGTCGGTCAGGCGGTCGAGGTCCGGTCCGGCCTTGGCCTCGATCTCCGCGCGCAACGAGTCGACCAGGGCCTTGGCCCCGGGCGGCGGCGGCGAGCCTGTCAGGCGTTCGCGCACCAACAGGGCGACCACGTCCGCCATCGGCGCGGCGGCCGGGTCGACCACATGGTTGAGGCCCTTGCGCTGGACCGCCTGTTCCCAAACCGCCGAGAGGTTGTCGCGCACGCCGATCAGGGCGTTGGCGCCGATGGCCTCGATCCGCGCCTGCTCGAGGGCGTCATAGACCTGAGCGCCTTCCACCGACTTGGGCTTGAAGCGGGCATGCGCCGCCTCGTCATGGTGAGCCACGCGCAGGGCCATCTGGTCGGCCAGGCCGCGAATGCGGGTGGCTTCCGGACCGGACAGCTCCCGGGGCGGATGAGGCAGGATGGCGCGGTTGCCGATCAGGCTCGGACCATCGCCGGAGAACACCACTTCCAGGTCCGGCTGTTCGGCCAGGGACCGGGCGGCGTTGGCCAGCGCGCGCTTGAAGATTTCGCCGGGGCTTTCTTTTTGGGACATCGTTCCGAACGTTAGCGCGCGCCGTCAGGCCCTGGAAGGGAAATGCTCGTCAGCCGCCGATCCTGGCCATCACCTCGTCGCTGATGTCGGCGTTGGTCCACACCGACTGGACGTCGTCGTCGTCTTCCAGGGCGTTCATCAGCTTGACCAGGGTCGTGGCGGCGGCCTCGTCAACGGGCGTCGCGCTCTTCGGTCGCCAGACGATCTTGGTCGACTTGGCCGGGCCAAGCGTGGCTTCGAGGGCCTCGATCACGGCGCCGATGTCCTCGAACGCGGTGCGGATGACATGGCCGTCCTCGTCGGTCTCGGCGTCCTGGGCCCCGGCCTCGATGGCGGCGTCGAGCATGCCTTCTTCCGTGCCGGCCGACAGCGGATAGACGATCTCGCCCATGCGATCGAACATGAAGGCCACCGAGCCGGTGTCGCCCATGTTGCCGCCGTTCTTGCCGAAGTGGGTGCGGACATTGGCCGCGGCGCGGTTGCGGTTGTCGGTCAGCACCTCGACGATCAGGCCGGCGCCGCCAGGGCCAAAGCCTTCGTAACGGATTTCCTCATAGGTGTCGGCGTCGCCGCCCTGGGCCTTCTTGATCGCCCGGTCGATGTTGTCCTTGGGCATCGACTCGGCCTTGGCGTTGGCTATGGCCAGGCGAAGGCGGGAGTTGGCGGCGGGATCGGGCAGGCCGCCCTTGGCCGCCAGGGTGATGTCGCGCGACAGCTTGGAGAACAGCTTCGAGCGCAGGCCGTCCTGACGGTCCTTGCGGAACTGGATATTCTTGAACTTTGAGTGGCCGGCCATAGGTCTCGAAATCTGATAGGGTTGGGAAGGGCGCGCGGTTCTAGCGCTCCGCGCCCGCCAACGCCAGTTCACAGCGCGTTGCCACGCCACAGCGAGGGGAATCCTCATATGACCGACGAGTCCCAACCCGAAACCGAACACCCCGCCGACGTCACGGCCGCCGAGGACACCGTCGCGCCGCCGCCGCCCAGGCGACCGCCGATCGGCCGGGGGGCCACATCCCTCGGCGCCCTGGCCCTGGGCGCCTTCGCCGTCGGGGCCCTGGCCATCGGCGCCCTGGCCATCGGCCGCCTGTCGATCGGAAAGGCCCGCGTGCGGGTGCTGCGCATCGACAGACTGATCATCGGCAAGCTGGAAAAGCCCTGAGGCTACGGCGGATTCCGAGCCCGGCCGGAGGCGTCGCAACCTATCCGGAGGACGCGTGTTCCTGAAGATAGTCCGGACGGCCGTCGACCGCCCGAAGACCTTCGAGGACAGACCATGACCCACACCCATCCGGACGGCCAGGGCGCCGCGGCGTCGAATCTCCATGACCGCGTCACCGGCCACGACCGGCGGACGCTGGATGCGATCTTCCGCCATCCCCTGGCGCACAATCTCGAACTGCGGGACGTGGTGACGCTGATGGCCGCGATCGGCCGCGCCGAGGAGAAGTCCAACGGCGAACTGTCGTTCGAGGTCGGCGGCGAGCGGCTGGTGATGGCCAAGCCCCACGGCAAGGATCTGAGCAGCTCCAGCGTCCAGGATCTGCGCCATCTGCTGACCAAGACCGGCTGGTCGCCCGACGCCGACGCGCCGACGCCCCCGGCCGCGGAGACCGTCGGCCTGATCGTGGTCATCGATCACGCCGGCGCCACCCTCTATCGTGCGGAGGGGGGGCGCGGCGATGGCGGAACGGCCCATGACCAGGATCGCCAGCACCCGCTTCAACATCTCGCAAGAGACATGCGCCCCGAACGCCATGACGCGGACCGCGACGAAAAGGAGCCGGACGACGACCGGTATTTCGAGAGCGTCGCCGCCGCTCTCGCCCCGGCTGGCCGCATCGTGGTGATCGGTCACGGCAAGGGCCAGAGCAACGAAGCCGACCACCTCAGCGCCTATCTTCTGTCCCACCACAAGGGCCTTCACGACCGGATCGTCCGCGAAATCGTCGCCGACCTGCCGCACATGACCAAAGCCGAACTGATCGGCCTGGGTCGTCACGCCCTGGCGTAGCGACCCCGACCGGCGTCCTGGTTCAAACGATGACCGCTTCCAGCAGCACGCTGGGGACGGTCTGGCTGAGCCGGCCGCCGACGCGGATCGGCTCGATGCGGGTGGCAAGGCCGGTGACGTCGCTGGTCTCGACATAGACCCCGCAGACGGTGGCCGGGCCCTCGGCCGGCTTGAACCGCCCGCCGGAGATGCGGGTGGTGAACCGGCGCAGCGGCTCTTCCTTCTGGTTGCCGATGACGCTGTCATAGTCGGCGCAGGCGCCGGCGTCGGTCTGGTAGGCGGTGCCGCCTTCGAGGATCTGACAGTCGGCGGTGGGGACGTGAGTATGAGTGCCGACGACCAGGCTGGCCCGGCCGTCGCAGAAGTGGCCCATGGTCATCTTCTCCGAGGTCGCCTCGGCGTGCATGTCGACCACCACCGCGTCGGCGACCTCGCCCAGCGGGCAGGAATTCAGCTCCGCGTCCACCGAGGCGAAGGGGTCGTCTAGGGAATCCATGTGCACCCGGCCCAGCAGGTTGATCACCAGGATCCGCTTGCCGTTCGGCAGATCGAACAGCTGCGAGCCACGACCCGGGGCCCTGGCCATCTTCGGATAGTTCAGCGGACGGATCAGTCGCGGTTCGCGGACGATATAGGTCATCGCTTCCTTCTGATCCCAGGAATGGTTGCCGAGGGTCAGGCAGTCGGCGCCGGCGTCGAACAGATCGCGCGCGGTGGCTTCGGTGATGCCGAAACCGGCGGCGGCGTTCTCGGCGTTGACGATCACGAAATCGAGGCCGAGGCGTCGGCGGAGGCGAGGAAGATGATCGGCGAGACCTTCGCGTCCGGAACGCCCGACAATGTCGCCGAAGAAAGCAATACGCATGAACCGTCCTTTGTCAGACCTCGATATAGCCCATTTCGGTCAGGATGGCGTCGAGCGTTTGGTCATGGGGCGCCAGGTCCAGTCCGGCGACCTCCTGGCCGGCGAAAGCCAGGCCGATCGCCCGGACCGATCCGACGGCCCTGAGCGCTTCAAGCGTGCGGTCATAATAGCCGCCGCCTTGCCCCAGCCGCCCGCCTCGCCGGTCGAAGGCCAACAGGGGGACGATCAGCAGGTCGGGCCGCTGTTCGTCGAGGTGATCGGGCGGCGCCAGGACGCCGCCAGCGTCCGGCCGATGCGCGTCCCAGGCCCCCTCGTCGCGAAACGCCAGCGGCGCGCCCGGGCCGATCACCACCGGCAGCACCACTCTCGCGCCAAGCGCCTCGAAGCGCCGCGTCAGCGGCCCGGGGTCGATCTCGGTCCCGCGCGGGCGATAGCCGGCCACGACCAATCCCGCGGCTGGAGCGGATAGAGGGAAGTGATCGGCGGCCCGGGCGCCGGCCACGGTCGGATCCAAGGCCAGGGCGCGGCGACGGGCGCGGGCGCGGCGGCGAAGCGTCTCCTTGGCGAGGGTCAGATCGTCTGTCACGGAGCCGGGCCGCCCCTTGGGCGAAGGGAGGAAGGGTGGCGGCGCCGCGAGGACCGTGAAGAACTTGAAATCCCCTCGGACCTGGTAGACCAGGTGGGCGCCGTGTGTCCGAGACCACGATCCCGGACAGGGACAGCTCCCTAGGAGGGTGATTAAGGTCCCCGGGATTTGATGTCTTCGACGTGAGCCGCAGCAGACCCGCCACTGATCAACCTAGGGGGCCGGGGACCTCGCCACAAGGGCGACTGAGCAATTCGAGCGGGGCGTCTATTCCGCCGCCATCGCCTCCAGTCTTGCCGCCGCCGCGTCCAACGCCGCCGCGGCGCGGGCTTCCAGGCGCTTGTAGTCGCGGCGCAACGCCGCCAGCTTGGCGTCGGCCTTGACCAGCTCGACCTGAGCCGCGTCGAGCTCGTCGGCGATCATCAGAGCCGCCATCAGCATCAGGCGCCCGTCGCCCGGTCCGGCCGTCCGCGGGCCGATAAGACGGGCCTTGGCGTCGATCCGGGCGGCCAGACCCCGCAGGTGATCCTCGCCCCCGTCCTCGCAGCCGATGACATAGGGCCTGCCGTTGATGTCGAGCGTCACATTGGCCATGGACTCAGACCTCCCCGGCCGTGTCGAGGCGCTGGCGCAGGGCCGCTATCGCCGCCGCCAGCGCCGCGGAGGCTTCGGCCCCCGCCGCTTCGAGGGCCAGTTCCCGGCTGCGCGCGGCATCGAGTTCGGCCGCCAGGCGGGCGCGGTCGACATCCATGATTCCGCCGGCCTCTCCCGCCGCCTCGGCGACGCGTCTGGCGATGCGCTGCTCCAGCAGGGCCGCGGCGCTATCGAGTCGGCGCAAGGCCTGTTCGATTCGGTCGTCAGGAAACATGTCGCCCGTCTCGGCGCGATTGATCTCTGTCGTCTTGATCATCGCCAAACTCCATGACTTCATCCCTCGAACGACGCCTCTCTGGGGCTTTCCTGGCGCTCTCGTCGCGGCAAAGCACAATTCCTGCCGGCAACCTGGGGCTGGATCGCGTGGTCCATCTTGACGTTCGCGCCCCTCGCCCTCAGAAACGCCGCGCCGAAGCTAAACCACCCATCAAGAGAGATTAGAGCATGACCGTCCGCGTCGCCATCAACGGCTTCGGCCGCATTGGCCGTCTGGTGCTGCGTTCCATTGTCGAACATGCGCGCCGCGATATCGAGGTGGTGGCGATCAACGACCTCGGATCGGTGGAAGCCAACGCCCACCTGCTGCGCTACGATTCGGTGCATGGCCGCTTCCCCGGCGTTGTGACCGTCGACGGCGACACGATCGACGTTGGCCTGGGTCCGATCAAGGTCACCGCCATCCGCGACCCGAGCCAGCTTCCCCACAAGGACCTCGGCATCGACATCGCCCTGGAATGCACAGGCCTGTTCACCACCCGCGACAAGGCCGCCGCCCACCTGGCCGCCGGGGCCAAGAAGGTGCTGGTCTCGGCTCCCTGCGATCATGCCGATAAGACCATCGTGTTCGGCGTCAACGCTCACACCCTCACAGCCGCCGATCTGGTGGTGTCCAACGGCTCCTGCACCACCAACTGCCTGGCTCCGGTGGCCAAGGTGCTGCTCGACCTGTGCGGCATCGAGCGCGGCTACATGACCACCATCCACTCCTACACCGGCGACCAGCCCACCCTCGACACCCTTCACAAGGACCTCTATCGCGCCCGCGCCGCGGCGATGTCGATGATCCCGACCTCGACCGGCGCCGCCAAGGCCCTGGGCCTGGTGCTGCCGGAACTGGCCGGCAAGCTCGACGGCTCCTCGATCCGTGTGCCGACCCCCAATGTCTCGGTGGTCGACCTCAACATCGTGCCCGGCCGGCCGGTCACCGTGGCGGAAATCAACGCGGCCCTGTCCGCCGCCGCCGCAGATGGCCCTCTGAAGGGCGTGCTGGCGGTGACCAGCGAACCTCTGGTGTCGATGGACCTCAACCACATCGCCGCCTCCTCCACGGTGGCCTTGCCCCAGACCCAGGTCGTCGACGGGACCCTGGCCCGCGTCCTGGCCTGGTACGACAACGAATGGGGCTTCTCGACGCGCATGGCCGACACGGCCCTGGCCATGGCCGCCCTGGCCTAGGGTTCCCGTCATGGCCTTCCGCAGCCTCGATCAGGCCGACCTCGCCGGCAAGCGCGCCCTGGTGCGCGTGGACTTCAACGTCCCCATGGCCGATGGCGCGGTCACCGACGACACCCGGCTGAGGGCGGCCCTGCCGACCATCGCCAAGCTGCGGCAAGGCGGGGCCAAGGTCATCCTTCTGGCCCACTTCGACCGGCCCAAGGGCAAGCGCGTCCCGTCGATGAGCCTTGCCCCCGTGGCGGCGCCCCTGGCGGCGCTGCTCGGCGCGCCCGTGCTGTTCGTCGAGGACTGCGTCGGCGACACGGCGGCGGCGGCGATCGCCGGCATGAAGCCCGGCGACGTGGCCCTGCTGGAGAACATCCGCTTCCACGCCGGCGAGGAAAACAACGACCCGACCTTCGCCGCCGCCCTGGCCGCCAATGGCGACCTCTATGTCAACGACGCTTTCTCCGCCGCCCACCGCGCCCACGCCTCGACAGAGGCCATCGCCCATGTCCTGCCGGCCTATGCCGGCGAGGCGATGCGACGCGAGCTCGACGCCCTTGAGGCGGCGCTTGGAACGCCTCGTCGCCCCGTGCTGGGCATCGTCGGCGGCTCCAAGGTCTCGACCAAGCTCGACCTGCTGAACAACCTGGTCTCCAAGCTCGATAAGCTCGCCATCGGCGGCGGCATGGCCAACACCTTCCTGTTCGCCCAGGGCCACGACATCGCCGCCTCCTTCGCGGAAAAGGATCTGGCCGACACCGCCCGGGAGATCATCGCCACCGCCGCCGCCAAGGGCTGCGAGCTGCTGCTGCCCATCGACGTGGTCGTCGCCGAAAAGATGGAGCCCGGCGTCGCGTCGCGCGTCTGCGATCTCGGCCAATTGGTCGCCACCGACCGCATCCTCGACGCCGGGCCCAAGTCGGTCGCGCGGCTGATCGCGGCGATGGATGTCTGCAAGACCCTGATCTGGAATGGCCCGCTGGGGGTTTTCGAGATCCCGCCGTTCGACGCGGCCACCAACGCCGCGGCGCGGCACGCCGGCGCCCTGGCCAAGGCCGGCGCCCTGACCGCCGTGGCCGGCGGCGGCGACACGGTGTCGGCCCTCAATCACGCCGGGGCGATCGACGATTTCACCTTCATCTCCACCGCCGGCGGCGCCTTCCTGGAGTGGATGGAAGGCAAGACCCTGCCTGGAGTCGCGGCTCTGGAAATCTGATTTCCATAGTGTTTTCCCGGCTTGTGTCTTCGGATCGTCCGATGCATTCGTATTCAAGGTAAGAGGTTCAACATCATGGCCCGCATCTCGCTTCGCCAACTGCTCGATCACGCCGCCGAGCATGGCTACGGCGTGCCGGCCTTCAACATCAACAACATGGAGCAGGGTCTGGCGATCATGCAGGCGGCCGAAAAGACCGGCGCCCCGGTGATCATCCAGGCCAGCCGCGGCGCCCGGCAATACGCCAACGACGTGGTGCTGGCGGGACTGATCGACTCCCTGGTCGACCTCTATCCTCACATTCCGATCTGCATGCACCAGGACCACGGCAACAACGAAGCCACCTGCGCCACCGCCATCCAGTTCGGCTTCACGAGCGTGATGATGGACGGCTCGCTCGAGGCCGACGCCAAGACGCCCGCCAGCTTCGACTACAATGTCCGCGTCACCCGCGCCGTGGTCGACATGGCCCACTGGGTCGGCGCCTCGGTGGAGGGCGAGATCGGCGTGCTCGGCAGTCTGGAGACGGGCATGGGCGAGAAGGAGGACGGCCACGGCTTCGAGGGCAAGCTCGGCCACGACCAGCTGCTGACCGATCCCGACCAGGCCGCCGACTTCGTCCGCGCCACCGAGGTCGACGCCCTGGCCATCGCCATGGGCACCAGCCACGGCGCCTATAAGTTCACCCGGAAGCCCGAGGGCGACATCCTGGCGATGAACGTCATCGAGGCGGTGCACAAGCGCCTGCCCAATACCCACCTGGTGATGCACGGCTCGTCGGCCGTGCCGCAGGACTTGCAGGACATCATCAACCAATACGGCGGCGAGATGCCTCAGACCTGGGGCGTGCCGATCGAGGAGGTGCAGCGCGGCATTCGCCACGGCGTGCGCAAGATCAACATCGACACCGACTGCCGGATGGCCATGACCGGCGCCATCCGCAAGGTCCTGACCCAGAATCCCGGCGAATTCGACCCGCGCAAATATCTCAAGCCGGCGCTCGAGGCGATGCAGAAGGTCTGCGAAGACCGCTTCAACGAGTTCGGCGCCGCTGGCCACGCCGACAAGATCCGCCCCTTGCCCCTGACCGCCATGGCCAAGCGCTACGCCAGCGGCGAGCTGTCGCCGAAGATCGCCGCGGGCTGACGCGGCCCAATTCGGGGAACGGCGAAGCCGCCGCCGACCCTGGGGCCGGCGGCGTCAACTTCGTTCGGATTCGACCTTGAGCGTCAGATGGCGACGGCCGCGGAGCGGCGACGGGCGCGCAGGGCGCCGCCCAGCCCGCCCAGACCGACCAGCGTCAGGGCCCAGGACGCCGGCTCGGGCACGGCGGTGAGGGTGACATTGTCCCAGTTGGCCTGGGAGCCCGGGGAGTTCAGCGTGATCGCGAGGCTTTTGCCGGCGTCGGCCGCGGTGGCGGTATAGACGGCGGTGTAGGCTGACCAGCCGCCCGCCACGGGCGTCACGCCGGTTCCCGTCACGGCCACGCCGCCGATCAGCAGACTCTCCAGGGGGACGACCACGGGCGCGTCGAAGCGTTGACCGACATCGACGGTCAGGGTGTAGGTCAGATAGGGCTGAACGGTGTCGACGAGGGTCTGGGAGATCGATCCGCCGTTCGAATAGGCGATGGTGATCCCGTCGGGCACGTAGCTGAAAAGGCCGAAGTTGCCGCTGGACGACCCCGGCTGCAGCTGGCCGGCGTTATCGACGACAGTCCAGCCAGGCACGACGCCGCCGTTGTAGCTGCACCCCGGGCCGCATCCGGTCTGGTAGAAGCCGCCGACGCCGCCGGTTTCGAAAGATCCGTCCACGACAGATATAGAGGCCGCGCGCGCGCCAAGGGCCATGGTCGCCGCCAGGGCGACGCCGCCGAGTAGTTGATAGATATTCATTAAGGATGGGTCCGATTCGAGTGAGCCGACAGCGGCGGGAAAGCCGCACCTAGTCCACCCCGACCAGAGACATCAGCGGGTCATGTTTGGGCCGTGATCGCAACAAATTTGTTTTCGTTCGGCGAGGGAACCCTTGGGCGGACGGACAAGACCGGCTCGCCCATCGTCCAGTCGCCCGCTTCCCGACGGCTCCAGTCGGGGCTGAGGCCGAGGTCGGCGCAGATGCGCTCCACCGTCCAGCGCGGGGGCACTGCGTCGACATCGACGCCGGCCGGATCGACGTCGAGGCGCCGGTCCAGCGCCTCCACCACGGGGGCGACGGCCCGCTCGCGAAGCTCGGTCTTGCGCGCCTGGCGTCTCGCCCTGGCCAGGCGCTACGCCAGCGGAGAGCTGTCGCCGAAGATCGCGGCGGGCTGACGCTCGTCACGGTCGGGCTTGTCCTCAACGAGACGTCGGCTCAAGTTGGAGCGGTCGCGCCTGGACGCGGGCGCCGTCACCGGGAGATTGTCGTCGTCTGCGTCAACGAGGGATGGCGAAAGATGATCACGGTCTGGGGCGAAGGCAGAGGCTTCCGGGTTGTCTGGCTGCTGGAGGAAATGGGCCTCGCCTACCGGCTCAGGCCGGTGGACC